>JAUYFO010000025.1 GCA_030690925.1 Candidatus Moraniibacteriota bacterium | reverse complement strand
AGACCATTATGAACGTTGATAACGCTCCTAGTATGTAAACTAGTTTCATAAATTTACCTTAAATTATTTTGCTACTTTCTTTTAATAAGATCAGAAACTTTTCCTAAAGATTCTCCAATGAAACCTACCATTGTTCCAGATACGGCACCTTTGCCAATCATATACCAATCAAATCCATTGCCTCTAAAAACAGAAAACATTGCAATTATAAAACCTATAACAATCCCTATCGTAAAACCACCCCAAACTGCATTTCGTTTTCTACCAAAAGCTACCAATAAGATAATGGCTATGATTCCAAGAATTTTCCAAATAGTGGCGTTTTCCATATTTTCTAAAGTTATTCCAGATTAGGCTTTTTAATTCCAACAAGAACAACATTCAAAAATATTCTCGTTAAAAATAAAATTGTGTAGCGAGGAAAATCTACTCTTGCCGGCAAAAACGGAGTGCCTCCGAGAACAATAAGTGGAGCTATAAAAAATGCAGCAGGAGTTACCCAAAGTATATGGAGTTTATTCCATTCGAATATTAAAAAAAGTATAGCGATAATACAAAAAAAGAAAGTCTGAACGCCCGTTGCCCATTGAAACTCTTTTCCTGATTTAGCGTATACTCGACAACTAAATACAAATGAAAGCACAAGCAAAGCTAGTATGCTCCAAACTATCCAGCCAATTATGTACCACATATTTGTTATACTAATTACCCTTTATTTAAAAAACAAGCCGCTTGGATTTTTTACTGAACATTCTTTTTAGCAAGCCGTAGCGCACGTTTTTTGGCACGAGTGAGTGCACTGATTTGGTGTCTGATGGTTCTCCGTTCTATAAAGTTCTTCCGTATGAAGCCGTCCAGATAGTCCCTTTCTTCATCAGTAAACCACTCGTGGGTAACAAAATCTTGCACCGTCTTAAAGTGGGGTTCGTACCCTGTATTGAAAAATCGAAAAAGCAGGAGTTCTACCTCTGGATCTTCTGCCTGCGCAATCATCAATCTCACAGCTGTCAGAAACACTTCAAGTTTTTTTGGAGATCTGGTGCGAATCAGCCGTAGCTTACCGCCAAGTACCTTTTCTACTACTTTTTCAAGCTCACGGTCTTGTTTGATGGCTACGCCTCTGGCTACACACCACTCCGCCAAAGAAAGGGAAGAAAAGTATTTTGAATCTAATTTCTCATATCCAGCATAGTCTGCTGTGAAATAGAACGGCGTAGTTACTGCCTTATGTTCCGAGCAAAACGCCCTCCCTTTGGCACCTGTTTTCTGGCAAAATTCACCGTTTTCAAGTTTGAAATGACATTTCATACTTTACTTACAAAAATATGATTCTCTAAATCAATTTATAAATCCTATGCTGATATTTCAAGAGCTTTGTTTTTTAACGACCGAATATAAAACCAGACCAAAGGAAAGAAAATGATAGTCAGTAGGAAAACATAGACACCAGTCACTTTTTTTCCTGAAAGAAAAATAGCGAGCCGTATTGAATATATAAAAAGCCAGAGGTATACAGCTATTGCCATAAAGCCAATCGTCGAAGTAATGTAAAATAACGTGTTTTCAGAGGTATCTGAAATAAAACTAGGGAATAAGAGAAAAAATAAGGCACTCACAATAATGGGAGAAAAAATAATCACCAAAAAAACCCACTTAAATTTCCCCCATCTTTTTTGAATCTCTCCCTTTTCCATAGTTATTTACTTTATAGAATTGTTTTCTGAAGCAGAGGCTCCCTCTAATTTTTTTTTGAAACCTCGGACAAAGAAATAACCTACAAGAACTATGATCGGTCCCATGATAGGAACCCCAAAGACACCAACTATTAAATTCCGTTTCTTTCCTGAAAATATATACGCGTAATAGCCCAATGAACCGCATAGGAGAAATAAAGAAATAATCAATCCAGTGAAAATAAGATTGAAAGATTCTGGGGATAGGAACAGGAGGAGTGAAACGCTAGCAAGAACGTTGATTAGTAGCCCAGTCCAAAATATAATATTAAACTTCTTCCAACTCTTGTTTATTTGTTCCTCATTCATAGTAGTTTCCTTCTTTTAGGCTCAGTAATCTGACTTTTTCCTACTGAGAACTTAATCCTGCTAATTGCCGCAGATTCATTTTTACTTGAAACACTTGCTCCGACTAAATCAATTCCAGCAACTGAGAGTCCGGCTCCAGCTTTTCCCCCAGAGGCTTCAAGAGTTGTAATGGCGACATCAAAGTCAATAGAACCACCTGCTGCATGACCTTTTTTTGAACTATCGGTAATCGAATATGAATGATCGTTTTGTTCCCTGACTATTGCCAAGCCCTCCTCTATTTCTAAAAGTGTTTCACTAACAAACTCTGAAAGCTTCATAGAAGGATTATAAAAAATAGTTAATGTTTCATAATTTTATTTATTCCACAAAGTAATCAACGCTCTTTCCATAGATCTTTGCAAATCGCTTCACTTCCAGAATATCAAGTCTATATTCCCCTGATTCTACTCGAGAAATATAGGATTGCGGACGCTTGAGCTTCTTGGCAACCTCAATTTGCTTCAATCCTGCTTCGAGCCGTGCCTTGCACAATTTCTCGATAAATCGGGCGTATTCTTTTGTCCGTATTGTCTTGTCCATATAGTATCAGCATATATACAGAAAGTAAATATCTAAAGTTTAGATATTATGGTAAGATACAAAAAAGCAGGCGAGTGGCACGGTATAGACACTCCACAATCAAAAAGAGTCTCATATATAGAGACTCTTTTTGATTGTGGAGCGAGAGACGGGAATCGAACCCGCGTGTCTAGCTTGGAAGGCTAGCGTACTACCATTGTACTACTCTCGCCAGCATCATTTTTTCGGTGCGCCTGTCAACCCAGTAAAGGGGTCGGATACCTGACGCTCCTTGGTCACACCCATATCAGAAAGCATCTTCTCCATGGCTTCGACAAAGGCTGGCCCGCCAACAATATAAAACCATACGCCCTGTACATCACTCACGTACTTTCGCACCATACTTTCGCAAATGTATCCTCGCTCTTCGTTGCCGCCACTGCATGGCATGGTGTCCTGGGACAAGGTTGTCACGTATTGAAAGTTTTTTAGTTTCACATTTTTCAGCTCTTCGTGAAAAGTCGCGTCCTTAACGAAGCGATTCGAATACAGCACAGTGAACGATCGTTCATTCTCTTCATGCGCTGCTTGTTTCAAAATACTGCGTACTGGAGTAATGCCGATACCACCAACCAGAAAGACAATCGGTAGCCCATCGGCCGCCTGCGAGAGAGTGAAGTGACCGATAGCCTTGGTCACCGCGACAGTATCACCAGGTTTCAGAGCAGCCATCGTCTGTTTGAAACCACTTTCTCCGGTACGCATAGTAAAGTGCAGATGTTCTTCGTACGGCGCTGAAGAGATAGAAAGCGAGCGCACCCCCGCTCGGTTATCGGGAGCCACCAGATGAGAAACCATCATCGCTACATACTGCCCCGCCTCAAAAGTGAAATCCGCTGGTTTAACAAAAGCATAGAAATCCGTGCCATCAGCCACTATCTTATGTTCCTTGAGTATCAGGGTGAAATTGGCCATAATCTTCTTCCCTTTAGTCGTGAGTACAAAAAAACAGGGGTTACCCTATTTCTTCCCTTTTAGTCTAGCGATTTTCCCCCCTTCTGTCAAAAATATCAACCTCAGACAATATCCTTGATAATGCTTTCATACCCTTCAAGTTCCAGCAGCATGACCAGCACCCTAGAAACCTTATCTGAATCGTGACGAATGAAGGACCGAGTAGCAGCGATCTTGTCCGCCCGCTTACGCCGTACTTTCTCCTCGGAAAGCAAATCAGCCTGAATCACGCGGTACTTTCTCTTGGTCGTATTATGAAACGGTATCAAGAGTCCGTCAGCTTGATATTTTTCAAGCAGGCGCGGTGAGGGCTTACGTATGTTGTAGGTCACCATATCGATACGTTCTTTCCCGATATAGCCATTGATCTCCCGGACATAGTCTTCCAGTGAAAACAAGTCCGTTTGACCGCGTTTACTGACCAGATTACAGTTATAGACTACCTTGGCCTTGGTCTTCCGCAACGCCTCGGCGATACCCGGTACCAAGAGGTTCGGAATGATAGCACAGTAGTGACTTCCGGGGCCGATGACCACCAGATCCGCCTCGAGAATTCGCGTTACCGCCAAAGGGTTCGCCTTGGGCCGCGGCCGCAGCACCAAGCGCTTCACCCCAATCCGTTCGAATTGCTTGTCAGTATTGATCTCATGTTCTCCGGAAGGTTGTTTGCCATTGCTTAGTTCCATAAAAAGTCGGGTATCGGAAAGTGTCACCGGAATGACGGTGCCGTGAACATTCAGAATCTTGGCGGCCTCTGCCACCCCTTTCCCGAAATCACCAGTGATTTTTTCCAAAGCAGACAAGAAAATATTGCCGAAGTTGTGCCCTTCCAGACCACCTTCCGAAAAACGATAATTCATGAGATGGCGCAGCATATCCGGTGTATCGGATAGCGCCACCAAACACTGGCGTACATCGCCAGGCGGGAGCACTCCCAGCTCATCGCACAAGATACCGGTAGATCCGCCATAGAAACAATGGCCGAAAGTTCAAGCGGATACTTCTTTAAACCAGAAAGGAGGGCAAAGCTCCCCGTTCCTCCTCCAATGGTCACTACTTTTTTCATGTCGGGGCACTCGGAATCGAACCGAGACTAAATGGTCCCAAACCACTCGTACTACCACTATACTATGCCCCGTATCGGAGTCCCTGCCTGTTATCTGACAGGGAGCCGAGACTACATGGTCGCTATTCACAGTCCACTCGAACTGCCAGCATACTATCCCTCGAAACGACAACCCGCGCGCAAGATACGTACGGGTTGCAGTTCTATCTTTTTTCCGTCCAAGACGGATCAACAGTACCTTATTTTACAGCTTCTTTGAGCGTCTTACCAGCAGTGAATTTTGGGACAGTCATCGCTGGAATCATAATCTTGGCCTTGGTCTGAGGATTAATACCCTCGCGAGCGGCACGGTTAGAAACCTTAAATGTTCCGAAACCAGTGAGAGTCACCTTGTTGCCAGCAGAGAGTTCACGAGTAACCTCATCAATCATTGCCTCAAGCATCGCCTCAACATCCTTCTTGGTCAGTTCGGTCTTGTCGACGATAGCGTGCACGAGAGCGTCTTTGTTTACGTTTTTCATACATCTCACCTGCCTTTCTAGTTTAGAGCGTTTCATCCCTCGAGACAGGGTGCCGTGCGAGACGAAAGCACTAGTTAGCTTCCGTCTCTATTCTAAGCCGTTTTTTCAAACTATGCAACCCCGCACCATTTCCGAAAAGGCTTGCTACAGCAACTTGTTGCTTCCTTGGATGCGACTACGCCTGACGTTTTTTCATCACTTTTTTTCCTCATGAAATGAGGCCGGTCCCACATCTAAGCCATTTTTTGGATTACGCCCAAAGAAAGCCTTTTTAACGAGCATATTCGACAGCCCGAGTTTCACGGAAGACATTGACCTTAATTTCTCCTGGGTATTTGAGTTCTTCTTCGATCCGCTTGGCGATATCACGGGCCAGCTTCATGGCGCCGAGATCATCGGTCTTACCAGGATTGACGAAGATCCGGACCTCGCGACCAGCCTGAATAGCATAGGACTTTTCCACCTCCGGAAAGGAGTTGATGAGCGCTTCCAGTTCCTCCAAACGCTTGATATATTTCTCCGCCGTTTCCTTGCGTGCCCCCGGACGAGCTGCCGACAAGGCATCCGCTGCCGTCACGATGAAAGATTCGATAGTCTGGTGTGGATATTCATCATGATGACACTTCATGGCATCGATGACGTTCTGACCGATACTGAATTTCTCCAGAATACGCATCCCAATTTTGACATGCGTCCCTTCAATCTCATGATCCACCGCTTTGCCAATATCATGGAGCAGACCCGCCTTCTTGGCGCAAGCGACATCGGCTCCTAATTCTGCGGCTAATGCCCCGGCCAGATAGGATACCTCCAGAGAATGAAGCAGCACGTTCTGCTTATAGCTGTAGCGATAGCGCAGTCTCCCCAAAATATAGAGGAGCTTAGGATGCAGACCCGCGA
Organism: Candidatus Moraniibacteriota bacterium; assembly: GCA_030690925.1. Classification (GTDB taxonomy): domain Bacteria; phylum Patescibacteriota; class Minisyncoccia; order Moranbacterales; family UBA1568; genus UBA1568. The sequence continues at coordinate 9,821 of JAUYFO010000025.1, read as the reverse complement.
TGCCCGCATCATAGGCCGCCGCTTCACCGGCTTCTTTGATCTTCTGATCGATTTCCTTCTTACCCTCTTCTACCGCCTCCTCGATGCGGGCTGGATGAATCCGACCATCACTGATCAGTTTCTCCAAGGCGATACGGGCAATCTCGCGCCTGACCGGGTCAAAGCCAGAAATAACGATTGACTCCGGGGTATCATCGACGATTATTTCCACACCGGTTTCCTTCTCAAGAGCCCGGATATTACGCCCTTCCTTACCGATAATTTTCCCTTTGATCTCATCCGAAGGAATAGAAACCGTAGTAGTAGTGAACTCCGAAACATGGGAACGCGAATACTTCTGAATGACCGTCGCCATGATCGAGAGTGAGCGCTTCTCAAGCTCATCGTGAGCTTCGTTTTCCAATTTTGACATACGTTTCACTAGCGCCTCTTTGCTCTCTTCCTCTACCAAACGAAACATTTGGACGGCTGCTTCCTCCTTGGACAACTGGGCCACTGCTTCCAAACGAGACGCTTCTTCCTGACGCAGTTTCTCAGATTCTTCACGAATCGCCCGGATTTCTTCCGCCTTCTGGAGCAGTTTACGCTTTTCCGCCTCTACTTCCTCGTTCTGTTTTTCAGCCTGTTCGACACGCTTTTCAACCCGCTGTTCCTGAAGCAGAAGTTTCTCTTCTCGTGCCTGTTCACTCTTCTTGGCCTCTTCCAAGACTTGCATGGCCTGCTCTTTGGCCTGTAGGGTCATCTCCTTGCTCTTGGCCTCGGCCTCGGCTAGCATCTTGGCTGCTTGGCCCTCAGCTGTAGAAAGCTGATTTTTGGCCAGATTCCGACGGACCAAATACCCAGCCGCCACTCCTAACAGAAGTGCGGTTACCCCTAAAAGTACATACCCTATCATATTGATATAGGGCGCTCCTCTACAATAAACGGTCTAGAAAGTCCCTTTTTCTCCAATTCGGAAAACAGGGTTTATGCTCATATATGGGCTCTCTTGTACACTCAGTTCTCGCATCATATGGAACATTGGTTGAAATTTTCGTAGCCGCGTTATCGGATTGGTGCGCCAATTCACTGTTTAAAAGCTGTATATCTATCATAGTCTCCGGCGCGTCTTTTGTCAAAAGGGAAGTGACAATGGTATGATATTGGAGTATAGGGAGAAAATCCGCCAAAAAAAAGAACATGCACAAGCCTATCGTCCTCATTGTCCTCGATGGCTGGGGACTTTCCAATAACGTCGAGGGAAACCCGATCCGCGAAGCCACCCTTCCGACATTTGAAAAATTCAACCGCTTCTACCCGATGACCACCCTCCAGGCTTCGGGTATTTCGGTTGGCCTCCCCTGGAATACTGCCGGCAACAGTGAGGTTGGCCACATGACTATGGGAGCCGGACGCGTCATCTACCAGAATATGCCCCGCATCTCGCTTTCCATCCAGGATGGCACCTTTTTCAAGAACAAGGCGCTGCTCGAAAGCATCGAGAATACCAAAAAAAACAAAAGCAACCTACACCTCATCGGATTGGTCAGTTCAGGATCTGTCCACTCCCACAAGGATCACCTGCTTGCCCTCCTGCGCCTGGCCAAAAATGAGGGGGCCAAGGAGGCCTTTGTTCACGTATTCACCGATGGTCGTGACTCTGCCCCAACCGCCGGTATGGGCCAGATTAAAGAACTGACCCGTGAAATGCGCTTGGTCGGCATCGGAAAAATCGCCAGCCTGTCCGGTCGCAACTTCTCCATGGATCGCAACAACAACTGGGACCGCATCGAAAAATCCTACCACATGCTCACCAAAGGTATTGGCGGGAAATCCGATGACCCCAATCTGGCGCTCGAGCAATCCTATGGCAAAGGCATTACCGACGAATTTATCGAGCCCCTCAATATCACAGAAAAAGATACCCCTGTGGCCCTGATCAAAAATCACGACTCGGTCATTTTCTTCAACTTCCGTGAGGATCGCGCTCGTGAGCTGACCCGAGCCTTTGTCATGCCCGACTTCGACAGCTTCACCCGAGAAAAACTCAACGTACACTTCACTACCATGATCGAGTTCGAGCGCGGTCTCCCCGCCAATGTTGCTTTTCCGGCGGAAGATATCAACAAGAGCCTCGGAGAAATCCTCAGTCTCAACAACAAAAAGCAACTGCGCATTGCCGAAACTGAAAAATACGCCCACGTCACCTACTTCTTCAACGGCGGCAAAGAGAAACCTTTTCCTGGGGAAGACCATGTGCTCATTCCCTCTCCGACTGTGGACCACTTTGACGAGGTACCCGAAATGAGCTCGCCTCAGATCACCAATGCCCTCATCGAAAACCTACAGAAGCACGAATACGACTTCATCCTGGTCAACTATGCCAACGTCGACATGGTGGCTCATACCGGCAACGAAGAGGCCTCGATCAAAGCCGTAGAAGCCACCGACAAAAGCCTCTCCATCCTGGTCCCAGCAATCCTCAAAGCTGGTGGGGTGGCGCTTATCACGGCCGATCACGGCAATGCTGAAGAGCTGAAAAAGTCTTCAACCGGGGAAATCGACACCGAGCACTCTATCAATCCCGTCCCACTGTGGTACATCACTCCGGAAAATCACCGCGAGAAGAGTTCTGACGAAATGATGCGCGAACAAAACGAAGTGAACGGCCTCCTCTCCGATGTCGCTCCGACCATTCTCGACATTATGGAGGTCGAGAAGCCACCAGAAATGAATGGCACTAGCCTCTTGCCACTACTCCAGTAAGCAAAAAACACCCTGAGCTTGTCGAAGGGTGTTTTTTGGTAGCAAGTTTTCTCTGTGACTTAACGGATCACTTTATCCACGATGCCATAGGTAACCGCTTCTTCGGCCGACATAAAGTAGTCACGTTCCGTATCCTTTTCGATCTTGCTCAGTTTCTGCCCCGTATGCTTAACCAGAATCTTGTTCAGTCGGTCCCGCGTCTTCAAAATATGGCGGGCATGAATATCGACATCCGTCGCCTGACCCGATGCCCCACCGAGCACCTGGTGGATCATCACTTCACTGTTCGGAAGCGTCATGCGCTTGCCCTTCTCGCCAGCTGCCAACAGCAGCGCTGCCGCCGAAGCTGCCATACCGATACAGATGGTCTGAATCTCCGGGCGGATATATTGCATGGTGTCGTAGATAGCGAGCGCCGCCGACACCGAGCCTCCGGGAGAATTGATATACATCTTGATGTCCTCTTTCTGATTAGCCGATTCCAGAAACAACAGCTGGGCGATAATAGCATTGGCCGAGTCATCATCGATCGGCGAACCGATAAAAATGATTCGGTCCTTGAGCAGACGGGAATAGATATCGTAGGCGCGCTCGCCGAAGCTCGTCTTCTCCACCACCATGGGAATGAGGTATTGATTATTCATAAGAATGAAGATGATTGATAAGTGATAATTGATCAGCGGTTTATGAATTGAAATTTTTCACATCATGCAGCCCGTGTCAATTACCCTGCATCCGTTCTTCTACAGACTCTCCAGCCAAGCGAGGACCTTCTGATTGCGAAGCTGGCCTTCTACAGCACTGTACAGCCGCCCCGTATCAATATTCTTCTCCATGTCCTTCTCGCTCTTGTAGTACTGCAACGCTTTATTCATTTCGGCTTCGATTTCGGTACTTGGTACCTCGATCGCTTCTTCTTTGGCCAACCATTCCACGATGAGCTGCGCCGCCAAACGTTTCTTGGCCTGAGGCGTCCATTCTGCCTCGATAGCCTCCTTGGTTTTTTTCATCTGTTCCAGGTAGACGTCGAAAGTCACGCCCACAGGCTTGAGTTGCTCTTCGAAATCATGGGTCATGCGCACCAATTCCTGCTCAATCAAGATCTGTGGATACTCGATCGTCGCTTCGGATACGAGAGCATCCAGAATCTCCGTGCGGTGTTCCTGTTTCAGCTGTTCTTTCTTTTCTTCGAGCATCCCCATGTGGATCATGGTCTTCACGGCGTCGAGTGTTTCGAACTTGCCCAAGCTCTTTGCAAAAGCATCATCGATCACTGGTACTTCGCGCTCCTGCACCACACCCATCTTCACCGCAAAAGTAGCCAGCTTGCCGGCTAAGTGCTTAGCATGGTACTCAGCCGGAAAAATAAGCTCGAACGATGCTTCGCCACCTTCTTTCATCCCCACCAATTTTTCCTCAAAACCAGGAATGAACACGCCCTTCCCCAGTACCAGCGGGTGCTTCTCGCTCTTACCACCATCGATCAACACACCGTCTCGCATGACAGTAAAGTCCACCAGGACATTGTCGCCCAGTTTGGCTTCTCGATTGACAGTGACCAGCTTGGCCCGCATATTGGCCAATTTTTCCAATTCCGCCATGATCGCCTGGTCGTCCACGATCGCTTCCTTCTTGGCAAAGTCAGTATTAATCTTCTTCACTGCCTTGCGAAAATCATCATCGAGCGTGATTTCTGGCATCACCGCCGTGACGAGAGTGTACGTAAAGTCCTGACCTTTCTCGATCTTGCCCAGATTGACTTCCGGATGACCGATAGCCTGGACGTTTTCCTGTTTCAGAGCTTTGGCATAGGAGTGCGAGACCACGTGCTCGGCTGCCTCCACCATGATCGCTGGATTACCAAAACGCTGTTCTATCACATGGCGCGGCACCTTGCCCTTGCGGAAACCTGGTACCTTCAGTTCCTTCCCCATCCCCTCCACCGCATGCTCAATTTCTCCCTGCCATTCCTCCCACGGCAAAGTCATGGTCATCTCCACTTTCGACTCTGGCAATTTTTTCACCGTCACATTCATAAAAAATCAGTAAGCACAAATTACTCCCTTATCGCAATTTTCGGAAACTTCTCCTGATACAGAGCAATACCCTTTTTCACTGCTTCCAAAGCCTGCTCGCGATCCTCCACCCCGCTAATCACCACGCTCTTCCCATCAATAGACTTGTAGGTCTCAAAAAAGTGTTGGATTTCCTTGATAGTGTGTTTGTTGATGTCAGCCAAATCATGCACTTCCTCGAAACGCACATCGTTTTTCGGCACCGCGATAATCTTGTCATCACCCTCACCGCTATCCACCATACGCATCACCGCTACTGGCCGAGCCTCGACCAGAATCCCGGGATGAAGCGGATAGGTAGTAAGGAGCACCACATCCAGAGCATCGCCGTCTTCCCACAGAGTTTGTGGCACAAAGCCATAATCAAAGGGGTAGTCTTGAGCACTCTTCATCGCCCGGTCGAGCTTGATCAGCCCCGTCTCCTTGTCGATCTCGTACTTGTTCTTCGATCCCTGAGGAATCTCGACAATGACATTGATAATATTTGGAACATCCTTCCCCGCTTCGATACCATGCCACAAGTTCATACTCGTTTTTTTAAGAGTTATTTTTACTCCTTTGTTTAAAACTTTTCTGAAGCTCTCCTGTACCAACGAAGCATCAAGAATTTAGCATTATGATTCTTTTCCTGCGGCCACCTCTGAACTTTCTTCTTGATGCTCCATTCCCAATTCCTCATTCTTTTCTTCAGAAACTGGGGCAGCTACTTCTGCGGCTGTTTCCGCAACCGCTTCTTCATTGGCGACTTCTTCAGTGGCTACGGGCTTTTCAGCGCTGGTGATATCGATCTTCCAGCCGGTGAGCTTGGCGGCCAAACGCACGTTCTGACCACGTTTGCCGATAGCAAGTGACAACTGGTCATCCGGCACAGTCACCAGGGATCGCTTTTCTTCTTCAAACAGTTCCACCTTCACCACCTTGGCTGGAGACAGAGCGGCGCTGATAAACTTTTCCACAGTTTCGTTCCATTCGATGATATCAATCTTCTCACCACCTAAGGCGTCGATAATCGTCTGGACGCGCGTCCCCTTCTGGCCCACACAAGAACCAATCGGGTCCACGCCCTCTTCACCAGAGTACACGGCAATTTTCGTGCGTGATCCTGCTTCTCTGGCGATAGCCTTAATTTCCACCGTCCCCGTAAAGATTTCCGGGACTTCCAGTGAGAACAAATGACGGACCATTTCCGGATGCGTCCGCGACAGGAGCATTCCCGGCCCCTTGGTATCAGACTCCACGCGCACCAAATACACCTTCACATGCTGCCCAGTACGATACGTTTCGCCCTCAATCTGTTCTGAAGGAAAGAGTACGCCGGTTGATTTGCCGAGATCGACAAAAACATTGCGTCCCTCCACACGTTGCACGGTGCCGTTCACCACTTGGCCTTCCTTTTCCTTGTATTCGTCGAACATACTCTGCCGTTCCGCCTCGCGGATGCGCTGAATAATCACCTGCTTGGCGGTCTGAGCAGCTACCCGACCAAACTCCTCATAGGGTGGCAGAGGCAACTCAATCACATCGCCGACTTTGGCGCCCTTCTTGATCTTCTTGGCATCAGCCACGAGCATGTCGCGCTCAGGATTGAAACGGAGCAAGCGCTCCTCGTCTATCGTCTCAACCAGTGCTTCATCCTTACCCATCTCAATCGGCGTAGCTATTTGGTCGGGGTCAGCTTCTTCTACAAACTCCCGAGTGGTTTCGTTCACCACTTCCTTGACCAGAAAAAAGCTGGCGCTCTTCTGCACTTCATCGAACTTGGCGTGGATCACTTGGCCCTTCTTACCATAGTCTTTCTTGTAAGCAGCGGCCAAGGCGGCCTCTACCACTTCGAGCACTCGTTCTTTCGAGATACCCTTCTCATCAGCGATCTGCATGACCGCGCTCCCAAACTCACCGAGACGTCCCGAAAGACTGCTCTCGTCAGCAGCCCCCTCTTCCTCTTCCACTATTACTCCTTTTTTCTTGGCCATACTCTCAAATAAGAATTTAGAATTAAGAATATAAAATGGAGTCCAAGCATCCCATTTGTTTCTGGTGAGCCTATCTTCATTCCATATTCTCCACTCCACATTCTGCCTTTTTCAGACCCTTTGACGAAAAAAGCCCGCATCAAGCGAACTTCCATACCATCCAGACTGTGCTTCTACTATAGACGACAAAATCACTTTTGTCAACCCTGCCGTACCATTCTAAAAAACATATCTGCTCAGAGAGGGCTGTAAGGCGTAGCCACCTGCCAAACTTATACAAACAACTATTTTTATTTCACTATTTCGCTCACCCACTTTACTTATTTCCTTCACCACCTTTAGTCCCTTTGCTCCCTTTCCTCTGCACACAGTATACTACGACCGTTAGGCTATGTGTGCAAGCTATGAAAATGATGGTAATGAGAGCAATTACGGGTACAGAATGACCACTGGAGCTAAAAATGACAAGTATACAAATAACAAGGCTCTGATAAGCCATAGAAGTGTATATTGTCTAATGCCTCGCCCATCAAATGTCCAATCAGACCAAATCCATTGACTTTTTCACATTTTTATGCTATAATGGACGGTTACAGTATTCAACCTTCGTGGTGCGGAACTGTGACAATAGCCCGCACCTTTACAACGTTTAAGGAGAATGACATGACAACAACACGTGGTTTTGGAACCGCCGTCGCGGCCAACGTTACACTCGGAGCCATTTTGGCTCTGGGAACAAAGTGGGGCTTCGGTTTTTTACTGGGTCCCATTGCTGGGACCATCCTGGCCTACATCGCTTTGGTAGCCTCACTTACCTACTTCGGTAGGCTAGGGTTCCGCCAAATACCCGTCGGGTTTCAGGCGATTCAACTGGTGTTTGGTGCCAGAACCAAAAAGATCTATTCGGAAGGATGGATCTGGAACTGGCCCAGCCCCTTAGGGGACATCGGCCTTGTTGACACCCGGCAAAAACCTTTTGAGATTCCTCTTACCGAGGTTTTGACCAAGGACAATGTGCCAGTGAGCATCAATGTAGCATTACAAATCCGAGTTACAGATTTGGACATCTACCTTAGTGCCGAAAAACCAGAAGATTCACTGAAGAATGCAACAGAAAGCGATATCCGGCTTCTCGCCGCCAAGCTGAGCTCGACGACTATTGCTCAGGGCAAAGAACTCATTTCTGACGCCATAACCAGTGGCAAAGGAGCGGTCGGGACAGTACTGGAAGGTACGATGCTCCATGAATTGAATGACGACGAGAAGATTTGGGGGATAAAAGTCATACAGGTCAAGGTGACCCACGTCCGCCTGCCGGAGGCTATTGAAAAGGCCAGGGCAAATGTCCAGGTTGAAGCGGCCCAAAAAGTCGCCGAGACAATGGAAACTAAAACGCTGGCCATCCTAATCAGTATCCTCACAGAAAAGGGCATCGATGCGAAAGATGCCCTGGCTGCCATTCAGGCAGAAAGAGGAAAGAGGACCATTGTGTCCATCGAAGGCACCGCCTCTGACCTAGTCAAGGCAGGTACTATGGCTGGTGGGGGGATTCTCAATCTCCAGTCATCGGCCCAAGCAAGCAACCCAAACCCAGGTGGCCAACGCCGCCGCAAGTAGGAGCGAACCATGGCAACAGCACAAGTAGCACCGGCAGCAAAAGCTTTCGGATGGCTGAAGAATCTGGGGCTACTCGCAGCCCTGGTCATCGGAGTCGCCATCATCGTCAAGATGATCGGCGGATTCTCGTTCGGGTCAAGCAGTAGCGGAGAAGACTGGAAACCGGTGGCACAAGCGACCTGTCAGCCGGTCTGGAACGACCGCGGTGGTTGGTGCGACATCGGCGAGGTAACAAGAGGAACCTACCGGGTGGTACCGAAATTCGAGGTGTGGCAGATGAAGCTCACCCCGAGCAGCCCGCCCAAGACTACGGACAAGGAGTTTCTCCCAGTCCCGCCAAAGGGCATCGCCATTGAAACCTACCTGGACAAAGAAAGCCAGGTGCGATTCATCAATGGGGCCCAGGTTAAAAGCCGCCTCTACGGCGCGCTCATCATCCGAGCAGAAGGAAAGGACTTCGAAGCCCTTTCCGGTGGAAGCGAGCCACGGGAATTCGTGGTCACCAGTACCACCAGGGTCTCAATCAATGTGAACCTCCCGCCGTTGCCGGCGAACTACGCTGGTAACGTGGGGGAGCTCACCGTTGAGCTGGAGCGGCGTGCCGAGTAGCAGCGCTACCGGAAACGCCAAGGCGGATATCAATCACATGATATCCGCCGTTTTTTTTGATACTTTTCGAAATATCCCTTAGGCAAAGAAGCTGGCAATCTGGGTGACCACAATCAGCGAAATGAGAGCCACCACAATCCCTATAATTGAATAGGTGACGACCTTCTTGCCGGTTTCCATACGGTTCTCATCACCAGCCGCGGTCAGGTACATGATCCCGCCCACCACCAGCATAATCATGCCAAGAATCCCCACGATAGAAAGAAGAAAATTGAGCACATCGGTGGCAATAGCCGTGAGCGTCCTAGCCGCTCCGACAGCACCACTACTGACGCCACTCCACCCCAGGATAGTACCAATTTCTTTGAGAAACGATGGGGCCGCGATACCGAGTGCCAAGCCGATCATAGCCGCGGTGATAGAGCCTTTGGCTGTTTTCATGCGGCCCTCATCTCCGGCTGAAGTGATGTACATGATGGCGCCGATGACGATGAAAATGATCGAAAGAATAACGATGATGGCTTGCAGGGCGCCGAGTAGCGCCGTCAGCACCTCTTCGACGGTATTAAACTGAAGAGGATTCGAAAACGTAATTACCTGCGAACTTATTGGTTGTGGGTTACCAGCATTACTTCCTTGCGGGTTTCCGTTATTTCCCTGTGGGTTACCATTGTTTATGACAGTGTTACAGCACACTCTCCCTGTCTCACAAGTAAAGCCGCGGACCAACGTACCGTTTGTGCCACTACCACAACGATCAGGCCCGACGCAAGACTGGTTAGCAACACTACCACAGGCCGGA
>JAUYFO010000010.1 GCA_030690925.1 Candidatus Moraniibacteriota bacterium | reverse complement strand
CGCCGAAAACCATATTCCGCAGAAGCGGCCGAAAGCGCCTTGCGCACCCGCTCCCAATACGGTTGCTCATCCGGGAGAATATCACGCATACCACGCAGTGTCTGGAGCAGTATTTCTTCCTGGTCCTTGCTTGGAGTCGATTTCTTGGCGGCTACTTCCTTGACCAAGGCACTGTCTTTCTTTGGGGTGGCCACCTTTTTCTCAGCGACCTTCTGAACACCATCTTTTTTCTCGCGCTTCGGGGTCTTTGAGACGGCTGTTTTCTTCTGGGGCATACCGGTACACGTTAAGAGTAACTACCAACATTTGAGGTGAAAAATTGTATCACCACCTGAAACTATTTGCTAATACCAAGCGAGTCGCTCCACTGGCCAGGCCCGCAGCAACACTCGCCCGATAATTTTGTCTTTCCCGATAGCGCCGAACATTCGTGAATCATAGCTAGCCGTACGGTTATCGCCCATCGCGAAGTACTGATTTTCTCCCAGCTCCATACGCGCCATATCACTCGTCACCACACCCAGTCCCAGATAGGCACTCTCGTCGAGAATATAGCCATCGGGATGCTCACTATTATAGATAATTACTTTTCCTCGTCTAATTTCTACTGCTTCTTTGGGCAAACCAACCACTCGTTTGATAAAAAATTCTTCCGTATTCTTGGGGAAACGGAACACCATCACATCCTGACGGGACACCTCTTTAAAGGCAGTAACAACAAAAGCGGGTTTGTCCCCCCAACCGATCGGCGTCTCTTTATAGCCAAGTTCGCTGATGACGAGATACTGACCATCCTGGAAATTGGGCTCCATGCTGGACCCCTGGACAAAGAACGGCTGGACCAAAAAAACTCGAACCGGTATAATGATAACAACGGCCAGAAGAAATACTCGCAGCATTTCCATGAAGAGGCCCCCGATGCCCAAATACTCTTCTCCTGGCTCCTGTACTCCTGTGCTCCTGTGCTCTGGTTTTTCCATAAAAGATTTGTTTTGTTCACTAGAGAAAAGTAATAACAGGTATTTACCCCATGGCAAGCCCTCCACTCAAAAACGAACTGCTGTTCGTTTCTTTCCGCGGCAAGCCGCGGGGTATGCCGCCTGATTTTACCGGCACTGCGTTCGGAAACGAAAACAAGTTTTCGCTTCACTCACTTCGTTTGGTAATAAACAAACCCATTCTAACAGATTTTTCACGGCCAATCAAGTGACGCACCAACTGAGCTCTAATCCCTCTCTCACCACATCCTTTCCCTCATGGACGCTCTCCGCAAAACTCCTTCGCCTGTCCCAAACCAACCCTCGTCCTCGACACTTCGACCTAGGGTTCCCCTGCCACGGCTGACCCAGAAAACCCCTAAGCGTAGGAGGTTTCTGCGTGTCTTTTTTTTCACACTTTTTACAGCGCTCATGCTGGCTCTCGGATACGGAGGCTTCCTCCTTTTCCAGGGCATATCTTTAGGAGAACGCATGCAGATTGAAAACACTCCTTCCCGCTCCTTTTTGACCTCCCTGAAAAAACTCACCAACTCATTCTTCACCACAAAACAGACACTGCTGCGAGGCGAGGCAGCGGGTCGTATCAATATCCTGCTTCTCGGTCGGGCTGGCACCTCGTATCCGGGGAAAAATCTGACCGACACGGTGATGGTTATGAGTATCGACACCACAACCAAGCAAGTAGCGCTCCTCTCTCTTCCCCGTGACCTCTATGTACCGATCGGCGACACTGACCTCTATGGCAAATTAAACGGCGTCTACCAGTATGGTCTGGCCCAAGACGAGGGGGTAGAGCCGCTCAAAAAAACCATCGCCACCATCACCGGATTACCCATTCACTACTTCGTCACCATCGACTTCGATGGCTTTGAGAAAATCGTCGACACTCTCGGGGGTATTTCGCTTAATGTGGTGCGCGACTTCTATGATCCCCGCTATCCCGGCAAAAACTACAGCTACGAAACGTTCAAGATCAAAAAAGGCTGGCAAACGCTCGATGGGGCCACAGCCCTCAAGTACGTTCGGGAGCGTCATAACGATCCGGAGGGCGATTTCGGTCGCTCCAAACGCCAGCAACAGCTCATCCAAGCTATCAAAAGTAAGGCTTTTTCTCTTGGTACCTTCTTCAACGTCGTCACCGTCAACAATCTCCTTGATACCCTAGGCGACAGCGTCCGTACCGACATGTCGCTTGAAGACATGGGACGTTTTCTCGACTTAGCCCACAATATCGATACCACCAACGTCACCACGGTTGTCATCGACGCCTGGAAGAAAGAAAGTTTGCTCCGCGTATCTCACATCCAGGTTGGGGATATCGCCGCCTTCATCCTCGTGCCCCGCGTCGGGAACTTTAGCGAACTCGTCGACACCAGTCACACTATTTTCCACCGCGATGAACAAAAAAAACGGAAACGGACCATCACAAAAGAAGCGTCAACTGTCACTCTCTTTGCCCAAAGAACAGATAGCGACGCCGCAAGCGAAATAGCAAATCTACTCACCGAAGAAATGGGATTTGCCGAGGTCACCCTGGTTTGGCTGCCCGCCATGGACAAACGCCAAGAAAAGAGTATCATTGTAGAGAGGATGAGCTTAACTAAGCCTTTCAGTCTCGATGAGCTCCTCAAAAAGTTTTCCCTGACCCAGATGGCAACACTCCCCTTCAGTACCCCTCATCAGACGGACAGCGACTTTAACATCGTTCTGGGTAGCGATCTGGTCGAAACCTTCTCGCTCAAAGAAGCCACCCCAGAAGAACTTGCCGCAACGAACGACCCCGCTTCCCCCGAATCCTTTCCTCCACAACCGCTAAAAAAGCTGCGCTAACTTCCCAAGCTCCTCTCTTTCTTGGTTTCAACCCTAAGATCGTCGGGCTCACGGAAGTTTCCCGAGCTCTTACAAACATGAAGTTGATCATCGGCCTCGGCAATCCCGGCAAGAACCACGCCATCACCCGCCACAACGCCGGTTTTTTGTGCATCGACTATTTACAGAAAGCCTGGCACTTTGGCACCTTTCAACTCAACCAAAAAATGTCGGGGGAGATAAGCGAAAGCAACGTCGGCAAAGAAAAGGTACTTCTGGTCAAACCAGATACTTTCATGAATGCTTCTGGAACTACCGTGAGCCAGCTGGTACACTTCTACAAAATCACTCCGGAAGATATCATGGTCATTCACGATGATCTCGATATCGCTTCCGGCACCTACAAGGTCACCAGCTCTTCCCGAGCTGCCGGTCACAACGGGGTGAGTGATGTCATCGAGAAGCTCGGTACCCAAGACTTTCCCCGCATCCGACTCGGCATCGGCCGTCCTGTGGCAGTTTCAGGCGCCTGTATGCCGTCTCATGATTTCGTCTTACAAAACTTTTCCAAGGAAGAGCTCGTCACTCTCTCTGCGCTGTTCCCTGCCGTGAAAGATGAGTTGCATAAATGGCTGCGCGTGGCTTAAAGAAAAAACACCCTTCGATAAGTGAGGGTGTTTTTTGTGCCCGTTATTCATTTCTATCCTCAGCCGATAGTCACCGGGGCAAGCCCCAGTAACCACGCATTTCAGAGAGGACGCGCTAGGAGGGCTGCTCGTCCTTTCCCTGAGGACAGAAATGAAAAACCAGCACACTGAGAGTTTATTATAGCAAAAAATAGCCATTTTGTCAATAACAGGTATTTACCCCAGGGCAAGCCCTCCACTCAAAAACGAGCTACTGTTCGTTTCTTTCCGCGGCAAGCCGCGGGGTATTTCACCTGATTTTACCGGCACTGCGTTCGGAAACGAAAACAAGTTTTCACTTCACTCACTTCGTTTGGTAATAAGACGAAAACCCGAGACTTTTCCTCGGGTTTTTGAATGTGTAGGAGAAAGAATCTTACTTCTTATCCTTCTTTTCTTCTGGAGCGGCCGCTGGCGTCGTGGCATCGATTTCCTTGACCACACCTTCTACCTTGGTCACATCAGCCTCTACCTTCTCATCCAATGCCGCCATCTGAGCTTCGGTACGAGGTGCCTCCACCAAGACAATGGTGGTGAGCTCATCTGTAAGCACGGTCACTCCCTTAGGCAAAACCAGATCCTTGACCTGGATATGGACCGAGAAGTCAGTCAGCACCAAAAGATCGATAGCAATCGAATGGGGCAGATCCTTCGGGAGACAGGTGACGGTCACTTCTTCCAACGTCTTCACCAGGATACCGCCTTGCTCACGCACGGCTGGTGATTCATTGATAAACTCGAGCGGGATATGAGCTTCCAACTCTTCATCCATACTGACTTGAAAAAAGTCCACGTGGGAAACACGGTTGGTCAGGGCATCATGAGCCAGATCCTGAACAATGACATTGGCTGGCTTACCATTTTCCAGGGTAAGCGTGATGATACTCGACTCACCGGCGAGAGTATACATCTTGCTAAACGCCAGGAAGTCTACCCACAACATCTGCGGCTTGGCATCGTGACCATACATGATGGCCGGAATCTTGCCTGCCTTGCGGGCCTGATCAAGCTTGGTACTGGAAACTCTCTCGCGTGGTGTGACTGCCAGTTGTAGTTCGGCCATAAAAAAACTCTAGCTGATTATACGGGGTATACTTATTGAATGAAAGCCTCGACGCCGCCGGTGTAGTGTTTGAGAAACTGATGGGCCTCGATGACGTTATCGACCGATACCGGCT
>JAUYFO010000024.1 GCA_030690925.1 Candidatus Moraniibacteriota bacterium | reverse complement strand
TCTTTGAATAGTTCCATCTTGGCGCGCAGGTAATCGATACCCTGTTCCGGGGTACGCTCACGGGACATGATAGTTTCTGGGGTGAGGTCAAAGTAGAATCTGATGTCGGCCTTGGGGGTGTATGTGGCGAGAAAGACTATTCCCCAATGGATTGGCCAGGAAAGAAAGCGGACATTTTTGGCGAGATAGGCAAGGTTGATGATGGAGTCGAAGAAAGATCGGTCAGAAAGAAGGTAGTCGTAACCTTGACGACGAAGCGAAGCGCGGAAGAAGCAGAAGCGGATCATATCAACGAGGAGGAATTTTTCTCGCAAAACAAGGGAGAGCCACGAGGCTTGGGTGATGGCCCTTTCTTGGCTTGGCTCGAATGACTGAACGCCTTTGAAAAATCGAGTCAACTTGTTGGCCAAAGAAAATTCCACCGCGTGAAAATAGGCCACTTTTTTCCCTTGCGCCACAAGACGGGCCTTCAAGAGTTCGAGTTGGGTCGATTTTCCAGAACCATCAACACCTGAGAATGATATAAATTTCATGTGGTTAGTACATGATGACCGCAATGGGCTGTAATTTGACGACTGGTTTGACGATGTTGTTTTCCATGACACTTTCGATGACATCTTCAGCGCGTTTGTAGTGGGAGGAATCTTGCTCGATAACTTTTGACGAACGGCCATTGTAGAGCGTGACGCCCTTCTTCGCCAATTTCTGATCAAGTTCAGCTTTGCTTTGGGGAACGACGCTATCAGTAGTAGTAGTGGATTTACCGGCGCCGTGATTACAGGAATAAAAACTGGAGTCATTACCATCCTGGCCGACACACAGATAGGCCTCGGTACTCATAGAGGTGGGGATGAAGGCGGGTTCACCGGTATCTTTGAAGAGCGGATGGGTAGCCATGCGACTGGGGCCATAGGCCCGGCTGGTACCGTTGCGATGGACCCAGACGTTTTTGCCGTAGTGTTCTTCCTGAGAGACCAGGATGTGTGGCATATCGTAGAGCAGGTCGGCTTCGATGGGACGGCCGAGGATTTTTTTGGCTGTCTGAAGGAAATTATGGGTGATGGTCGCCCGATTAGCATGCGCAAAGTTGGAGCAGGCGTTGCGGGCAGCCATATAGAGCTTGCCATCCTGGCCACCGCCGTCAAAGGTGATGAGGGGTTCTTTTTTACCAAAGTCAGACTCTCTGATCTTCTCGGCGATAGTAGCGATAGTCTTCTTGAAGGGAGTGAACCATAGGAGGCGACCGAGATTCATGAGGATAGCGGTGGAGAGATGTTCGCGTTTCTTGGCGGTGAACATGTACATGGTGTACTGGCCCAGGATGCCGGAACCACAGTGCACCATGAGGATATACTGACCCATGCGCAGATTAAACTTTTCAGCTACAACCGGGTCAACGATTTCGGTTACTTTCATGAGATCGAGGAAGTGGTTCCCTGCAGCACCGATGATTCCAGAGCGGAACTGGGCAAAAAACAAGAAGAGTGGCGGGATGATATTCATGATGCCACGACGGGTTGGCGGTTCAGGAAAAAAATTACCCCGATCGATACTGTTCTCAGCTTCATGCTTGGTTTTGATGCCGAGATAGTCGATGAGTGGTGCTATACCGAGGCGGCAGATATCGAGAATGACGCGGAAGGGGAGTATGGTACCGACGTACTGTTTGGTGGGGACGGTTTTGGTGGCAGCCTGGAATATTTGGTCAATCTGTTCTGGTGTGACGTTCCTGTCATCAAGGTCGAGCCGGACCAAGCGCATTCCACAAGCAGGATCAGAGTCGTTGATCTGAGGGAGGATGAAGTGTTCCGAAGCGACGGTCGTGCCGGTAGCATTTTTACGCCCTGGTTTGCTGTGGACGTCGGCCATAGCGGCCACATGGTGGAAGATGCAACCATTTCCTGCTACGCTCTCGAGTTGGTGCATGGTTTCTGCTTCGGGCATCAGTTTTTCACCGATATGAAATACGACCGGAACCTTCATAGTTTCGGTCTGGAATCGGCTTTTGTGCTCCGAGAGCCGGGTGATATTTTCTTGATACATAACTTTTTGTAAAGCACAACCCTCAAAACACAAAATGACTTCGTTTGGGGTGCTTTGTTTGGTCTTTGTGTTCTATGCGCTGTGTTTTTTAAAGCGAGGCGTAGATTTCCTCATACTGTTTGGCTGTATTTTTAAGGTCGAAGTGGTCTACAGCAAAACGCCGGGCATTTTCTCCCAAATGCGCCATTATATTTCTATTTTGCTTTATATAAGCCAAAGATTCAATAAGTTTTTCACCAGAATCTTTGGGAATAGTAACACAAATGTCACTGTTTGTAAACTCAGAAAATTGGGGAAGATCGGAGAGAATGACCGACTTGCCACAGGCGTAGGCCTCGATGATAACGAGTGGCACGTCGAACTTTCCTTTGAGATTTTCTACGGGGAAAATGACAACGTCGGCCGTATTGTAGAGGGCGGCCATATCAGGAGTGGTGTTTTCTTCGAAAAGAATTTTGTCGGTGAGGCCCGATTGTTTTACGGCCTGGCGGAGCTCTTCGCGTTTAACGTGATCGGCCTTATGTTTCACTCGACAAGCAAAGAGGAACTTTATATCCGACTCAGGGTGTTCGGTGAAGTAGGTGGTGAAGGCTGTCAGGAGCATATCGGTGGCACCGAGGCGGGTGTATTCGCCGGGATAGATAACCAGGAAGTCATCTAAGGTCAGGTGGTAGCGAGCGAGGATACCGGGGTCTTTTGCTTGGGGCTGGTAGCGGTTAAGATCGATGCCGGGATAGATACGGGTGACGTTGGTAAATCCGAGCCGCTCGAGCTTCTGTTTGGTCAGTTCGGTGTAGACAACCAGGCGGTCAGCGAAGAGGAGCGACTGGAGCTCTTGTTTGGAGTAGAGGTCCTCACGTAACGTGGCGACAGTTTGGACGGTTTTCCCTTGGGGTTTGGCGCACCATTTGATGAGGCTGGTATTCTGCTTGGTCGGAGTGAAGAGGTAATGCGTGATATCAAATGATTGGCGTGATTGACGAAGATAGGAGAAAAGACTGACTTTAGCACCAAGATCAAAATGTCCGCTTTTGAAAATCGGTTCCTGGTGGACGCTCTCAGGTAGTCCGCTCAAGAGTTCTTTAGCGGTGAGAAGGGTCAGTGAATAATTCCGCACTTCTCTTCCCAGAAAATAGGCAAAGTTTTTGGAGGCTTCATCCCATGGGGGAACGAGTGGCCGCGTGGCGAGGAGGACTGTTTTATGAGACATAAAAATAATTTCTAATTACCAATTTCTAATTCCTAATGAGATAGAATTCTTAGGCTTTCAGTTTAGAAATTAGTTATTAGATATTAGGAATTTTACCGGTAGATCTCTTTTTTCTCTGTTCCAGCAGTAACAATAATAGAAGTACGGATTTCTGAGTTTAATACAATGGTAGGGGCGATAGTCTTCTTTTCGCCGCGGATCAGATTGATGGTCTCGGAAGCAAGGACTTTCTTTTCTGCGACCACTTCATAGTGAAAAGTAGTAGCGTTGCTGTAGTTTTCAATCGTAAAATCAAGACTTTCTTGGTGCTCTGGAGTAGCAAATGAAAGTGTCCACCAGGATTTTCCAAGGTTCGGATCAAGCTCGCGTTTATTCTGCCAAAAGAGAAACAACACACCCACAGCAAAGAGAGCGATAAACCATAAAACCAAGTGTTTTTCAGAGAAAGACATAAGCATTATTTTCTGGCATAGATATGGATATCTGAGGAGGCGTAGATACGAGAGAAACGATTGGATTTTTCAAAAGGCGTGATGTCGAAATTCGGATTGACGACGACCAGGTTGGTACCTGTTTCAGCATAGCATTTTTCGGCGCGGGGAGTGTTGGGGACAGAGATCATGAGGAGGGTACACTGTTCGCGGTTGGGGTTATCTTCATAGCGTTTGAAGAAGCCACGCGAGAGGGGATAGGCGTAGTCGCGCAGGAAGAAGAGTTTCATCCAAGCATCGCCGACGATATAGTTGTGGTCTTTCAAGACAATATCTTTTTCGGTCACGTGAGCAGCCAGGTAGTCTGAAGCGGCAAAGGTTTGGAGGACGGATAGGGCTTTACTCTGTGGTAGGAGGGTCTGGCTATTATCGAAGGAGCCACTCCCCGAAGCAAAGATGAATCCCGCACAGGAAAGGAGAAACACCAGCATACCAGGAAGGAAGAGATGTTTTTTTCCCCAGATGATGGCCATGCTCCCGATGAAAGCAAAGGCAGCCAGCAGTCCGAGAGGGAAGGAGAGATAGGCGCCAATACGGTTAGAAGGGATGTTGATGAAAAGCCACTCTGGGGCAAAGGTCATGATGAAAAGAATGATGCCCCAGCCAAGCAGGAGGGCGCTACCGTAGCGGTTTCCTCGGTAGAGTAAAGCGATCAGGAATGTCCCAGCCAGTCCGAGTGCCACCCGAGCCTCGCCGGAAGAAAAGGTTATTTGGAGAAAAGACAGTCCAGTACGAGTGGTTTTGGTTGGGGTGCCGAGTGCGGTTCCGACCGCTTGCGTTTCGATATAGGTGGGCATGGCGACCAAGAAAAAGAAGAGGCCGGTGAGGACTATCGTGAGGAGTGGCTTGGATGTGAGAGCAAACTTGAACCAAGAACGCAGCGTTTCTCCGAGGGTGTCCCAGTGGAAGGCAATGGCGAGTATGACGGACGCCGCCAGAGCAAACAGGAGTATGAGGGTACTTAAGTGGTGGATGTAGGCCAGGGAAAAAGTGAGAAAGAATCCGATGGCTAGGAAATCAGATCGTTTCTCTCGGAAAGCACGCAGGTAGGCAAGAATGATGAGTGGGATAAAGAGATTTCCTAAGGTGTTTCCCACTACTCCTCCCGAAACAAACTTGGCCTGAGGGGAAGCCAGGGTGTAGAGCGGGCCAAAGATGAACAAAGTAGCAAGAGCGATGTTCTGGGGCGTGAAAACATGTGTTGCCAGATAGGAACTTTTGACATTTTCTGCCAGTGCCCGAGCGAGGGCGACCAGTGAAAGAAGCGACATGAGGTTTATCA
>JAUYFO010000082.1 GCA_030690925.1 Candidatus Moraniibacteriota bacterium | reverse complement strand
CAGTCCCAAGGAATACGAGAAGACTAATATGCGCCTTGAGCTCGGTATGGCTCTGTCCCGCACCGAGCTTTTGTATAATCTGGTAGCTATCTTTTTCGAGCGCACCAGTGCTGACATCCGCCCCGGACAGTTCCGTAGCATGGGTAACCGTATTGAAGTTATGCCCATTTCGGAGAAGTTCATTTATCTAATCGAAATTGTCGGTGGGAAAATCGGCAGTATCACCAAGATCGACCCGGTATCGCAGCGTATCCTAGGAACACTCGAACATATTTTTCTCTTTCCGGCCAAGCATTTCATTACCGCTAAGGACGAGAAGGAGCGGGCCCTCCTCTCCATTCGTCTCGAGCTGGCTGACCGTTTGCGGGCGTTGGAACAGCAAGGAAAGCTCTTGGAAGTGGAGCGCCTGAAACGGCGTACCAACTACGATCTAGCCATGATGGAAGAGATTGGGTATTGCAACGGCATCGAGAACTATTCTCGTCATCTCTCAGGGAAACAGCCGGGTGAACCACCAGAGACTCTCCTCGCCTATTTCCCTCATACCAAGGATGGCCAGGCTGACTTCCTCACCATCATCGATGAATCCCACGTCACCCTGCCACAGCTGCGGGGTATGTATGCCGGCGACCAGGCACGCAAAAAAACCCTGGCTGAGTATGGTTTCCGCCTGCCGAGCGCACTCGACAACCGGCCGCTCCGCTTCGAAGAATTTATGGAGCGGGTAGGTCCAGTGGTCTTTACTTCAGCGACACCCGCTGACTATGAACGGGAAGTAAGTGGGCAGATTGTGGAACAGGTGATACGCCCGACGGGACTGCTTGACCCGGAAGTGACCGTACTCCCTATCCATGAAAAGAACGTTGCTGCCTCACCAAAGGACAACTATCCCGGCCAGATTAGCCACTTTATCGGAGAGACCCTCAAGGAAGTAGCGAAAGGGGGCCGAGTGATCGCCACGACGCTCACCAAAAAGATGGCCGAAGATCTATCAGTGTACCTGAAAGACCCTGCAACACGCTTAGGGCAAGGAAAGAAGGTGAAGGCTGAGTATTTGCACAGTGACATCAAGACAATTGATCGTATCAAGATTCTGACCGCTTTTCGTAAAGGGGAGTTTGACTGTTTAGTAGGGGTGAACCTCCTCCGAGAAGGCTTGGACTTGCCGGAAGTGACCTTTATTGGGGTGTTAGATGCTGACAAAGAAGGGTTTCTTCGTTCTGAGACAGCACTCATTCAGATTATCGGTCGGGCAGCACGCAACGCGGCTGGAAGGGTTATTTTGTACGCTGAAACGGTCACGGCCTCGATGCGTTATGCTTTGGAGGAAACCGGTCGGCGGCGCACGCTCCAGATTGCTTACAATAGGAAGCACGGCATCACTCCTCAAACCATTGAGAAAAAAATCCATGATATCACCGAAACTATGGAGAGTGAACATGACCGGGCGGTATTGGCCAACGTTGCTCTTGACCGGGAGATTTTTGCCGCTGATCCAGTGGCATTGATTCGTTTGAAAGAAAAAGAGATGTCTGCGGCAGTTAAGGTGTTGGATTTTGAAACTGCGGCTATTGTGCGCGATGAGATTCGTTCTCTGGAGGAATCATTTGGTGGTAAAAAAAAGAAAAAAGGAGTATAATGAGAACGAAGAAGAGTGAAGGGTCAATCGCTTCTCATGTATTGGTGATTCAAGTTTGATAACAAAAAAATAACACTATGACACAGAAACAGATTTTTTGGGTTGCTGTAGCCGTAGCCATGATTATCGTGGCGTCGGTGCTTGTTTATAGACAGTTTACCAGTGATCGAGCTGCCTTTGGGACTGAATCGATGGTAATTACAGCCACGCCTGCAGAAAAAAAAGCAGCCACCGCGACCAGCTCTGAAGATGTGGCGGTACCAGTGCCGGAGACGATTGATGATATCGCTACCAGCATCGAGAGTGAGACTACCCTGGATCTTTCGGCTCTCGATGAGGAAGAGGCCGGGTCTCTCAGTGAAATCGATGCTGATAGTAACAGTGTAACCAATTTAGGCACATCTTATGATGAAAACAACTTGTAAAAATATCATCTCTCTTTTGTCGGTAGTCGTTCTAGTGATGCCTATGGCTGTTTCGGCCGCAGAGAGTACCACCACTCGAGCCGAGGAACTACGGGCGCAGCAAACCGAGAGAGCTGCTGAAATGGAGAAAAAGCGTACCGAGAGGGCGGCTGAAAGAGAGGCCAAGCGCACGGAAAAAATGGAGGAGAATCAGGGAAAGCGTTTGGAAGCTTTCTGCAGCCGTTTCACCGAGCAAGCGAGCAAGATTACGACTGCCATGACGGAGCGTAAAGGGGGGCTGAAAGAGCGTAAAGAGACTCGGAATGATACTATGGAGCAGGATCGTGATAACCGTGATGCAACATTACAGGACAAACGCTCTGAAACCGATGGTCGGCGTAGCGAGATGTACGCCAAACTGGAAGAAAAAGCAGATACGGATGCGAAGAAGGAGGCGGTAGCTGATTTTCAAGAGACCGTAGAAAAGGCGGTAGAGACCCGTCGAGCAGCAGTGAATGAGGCGCTGAAGACTTTCCGTAAGGGTGTTGATGCGACCATAGCTCTACGTAAGGATGATATGGAAAGTAACGCTGCAAAGTTCGAGTCTGCAGTAGAGACTGCACTCGAAAAGGCCAAGTCTGATTGCGAGAGTGGTGCCAACCAAGAAACGGTGCGTTCCAATTTTCGCTCAGCGTTGGAGGCTGCTCGGACATCGCTCAAATCGGATCGTAGCGCCGCTGATAAAGTCGGTACACAGGTGAAAGCTCTGGCGGAAACCAGGCGCATAGCGGTAAAAAAAGCACTGGAGACATTCAAGGAGACTGTGCAGTCTGCTAAGGCTACCCTTAAAGAGGCTTTTGGTGAGAAGGGTGATGCCTAGTTACCACTTTGTAGGCCACATCTTCATCTTAGGGATGAAGCGGGTTTTTGTTCTTGGTTTTGAGAAGAGAAGGGGGGTGAATTGGAAATATCATAGTGTATGGCGAAGAAACAGCACACATCAGGGTCATTTGCGACTGCGGTCAGGGGAGTGGTGCAGCACATTCCCCGAGGGCGGGTCATGAGCTATGCTGCTGTGGCCGCCGCCGCTCATTTTCCAGGTGCAGCGCGAGCCGTTGGGACATTGATGAGGCAGAATTTTAACCCGACCGTTCCTTGCCATCGGGTTATTCGGGCCGATGGTCGGTTAGGGCAGTACAATCGTGGAACAGAGCAAAAGCGTCAGCGCTTAGAGCGTGAAGGAGTGCAGATAAAAAATGGAAGAGTGCTCGGGACAGTGTAATATTATGAGTCTTGCCTCGGGGGTGGTTTTCTGTCACAATGGGGCGTGACTTCTTTTTGGCAGTATCATGACCAAGAACATTCGCGAGCACTTTATCGTCACCGCCGATGATTATGGCATCCGCCAGACGGCAGAGCCTATTTTGCGTTTGGTACACGAGGGCAAGATCGATCGGGTGGCGGTATTAATCCATTATGTTTCGGTTGATCAGGCCAAGGCGCTTTTGGCCACCGGGGTGAAGATTGATCTCCATTTGGAACTGATTGGACTACTCAAAAGCGGGGAGAAAGTTCGGGAGAGCCCGCTTTTTCGAGGAATAAATTTTTTTATGCGCTACGTTACGGGACTATTGACGGCTAAGAAGGTCGAAGCGGAGTGGCGTGATCAGATTCTGCGGTTTCAGGAGCTCTTTGGCCGCTTGCCAGATGGACTTAATTCCCACGAACATCTCCATTTTTTTCCTGCTTTCGCACAGGTGTTTATTGCCTTGGCTCAAGAGTATCGGGTTGTCTATATTCGTTTCAGTCGCCGGGGGATGCTCATGGGTCAGGATTTTATTCTAATCGGAAAAATTCTCACTATGCTGTGGCACCGAACCTGGCAACTCTATGCAGGTCAGCCATTTCAGACATCGGATTATTTGGTCAGTCTCGACTGGCTTTCCGATTTCCAAGCCTTTAGCCGAACACTGCCATCCGGTACTGTGGAACTAGTAGTGCATCTGGAACGCGAAGAAGATTACCGTATTATGCTCGAACACTTCTAATGATATGCTGTTATGAAAGCTAGGCCGGAAAGTAAGAAAAAACATCAGGTTGCTGCTGTGCCCCAACCGCTGCGGTCGCACTCCAGTGAGGCGAAGTGGATTGTGGTCAAGGGGGCTCGTACCCACAATCTGAAAAATATCACGGTCGCAATGCCACGCAACGCTATGATAGTCTTCACTGGACTCTCTGGTTCTGGCAAATCATCGCTGGCTTTTGATACTATTTTTGCCGAAGGGCAGCGGCGCTATGTTGAGTCGCTTTCGGCCTATGCTCGTCAGTTCCTCAATACCATGCAGAAGCCAGATGTCGATGAGATCATTGGTCTTTCACCAGCTATTTCCATTGATCAAAAATCCGCCAGTCGCAACCCACGTTCGACCGTGGCAACCGTAACGGAGATTTATGATTACCTGCGCGTTCTCTATGCTCGGCTCGGCCGGCCGCACTGTTTGGTATGTGAGCGTGAGATCCAAAAACTATCGCCGGAAGAGATGCTGGAGATCGTTTCGAATAAAGTGCACGAGGCGCTCCAATCAGCGAAGAAGAAAAAGGCCACCCTGATCATTACAGCGCCGGTGGTGCGTGGTCGCAAGGGAGAGTACTACCAGCTTCTCTACAACGCTCTCAACAATGGGTTTTCGGAAATATTTCTCGATGGGGCGCGCAAGAGTTTGCGTGAGCGGGTTATACTGTCCAAAAACAAAAAACACGATATCGATCTCGTTGTTGATGAATTACTGCTCCAAGAATTTACCAAGTTTCCCGAAACATCCGAGGAGCGGTTGTCGGAAGCGGTACAGCGAGCCCTGGAAGAGACGGACGGCCTGGTGCAGGTCCATATCGGTAGCGAGCGGCTGGTGCTCTCGGCGAAGTTTTCTTGTCCCTACGATGGCTTTTCATATCCAGAAGTGGAACCACGTCTTTTCTCCTTCAACTCGCCCTATGGGGCCTGCGAAGCCTGCAATGGTTTGGGAACGAAACACTTTTTTGGGAATGATCCTTGTGATGTGTGCCACGGAAGTCGTCTGCGTGAGGAAGCTCTCCATGTATTGATTGGTGGAAAAAATATTGTTGCCTTGACCAAGATGATGACTGCCGAGGCCAAGCAATTTTTTGATGAGCTCAATCTAACGGCTCGGGAAACGGAAATCGCCTCGGTGGTACTCCGGGAAGTCGGCGGGCGGCTCCAGTTTCTGCTCAATGTTGGACTGAGCTATCTGACGCTTGACCGGCGGGCCAATACGCTTTCTGGCGGCGAGGCCCAGCGTATCCGTTTGGCTAGTCAGTTGGGGTCCAAGCTGGTGGGAGCACTCTATGTCTTAGATGAACCAACGATCGGTCTTCACCAACGAGACAATGACCGTTTGATCGAGACGCTCAAGGCTTTGCGGGACCTGGGTAATACCATCCTTATCGTGGAGCATGATGAGGATACGATTTTCACTTCTGACTACATCGTCGATATCGGGCCACGAGCCGGGGTTCATGGTGGGGAAGTAGTAGTTTCTGGTTATCTAGAAGATCTGCTCTCAGCTCCCAAAAATACGTCTGGCTCGCTTACCTTGGCCTATCTTCGGGGTGAGGAACAGATTCCTATTCCTGCTACCAGGCGGAGCAAGGAAAAGGGCATGATCAAGATCCGCGGGGGCCATTTGTTCAATATCAGCAACATGAACGTCGACATTCCTTTGGGTCGGCTCACGGTGGTGACCGGGGTATCGGGTTCGGGTAAATCGACGTTTCTTTACGAGATTCTTCACAAAAACTTGCAAGCTCGTTTTGATCGGCGTTACAAGTCTAATGAGGTGTTCAACTGTATCTCCATTACCGGGACAGAGTATCTCTCGCGAGCGGTGCTCATCGATCAGAGTCCCATCGGGCGTACGCCTCGCTCCAACCCAGCCACCTATACCGGAGCTTTCAATCATGTGCGGGATCTTTTTGCTGCCAGTGAAGAGGCTCGGGTTCGGGGCTGGAAGGCGGGCCGTTTTTCTTTCAACCGGCCTGGCGGACGCTGTGAGACTTGTGAGGGAAACGGCTTCATTGCGGTGGAGATGCACTTTCTCCCGACGGTGTATGTGCAATGTGATGTCTGCGATGGTAAGCGTTTTACCAAGGAAACGCTCGAAGTGAAGTACAAGCATAAGAATATTCACCAGGTACTGGAAATGACGGTCGAAGAGGCCTTTTCTTTTTTCGCTGATATCCCCGCTATTGCTGATCGTCTGAAAACACTGAACGAGGTCGGCTTGGGGTATCTGAAGCTCGGTCAGTCGGCCACGACGCTTTCCGGTGGTGAAGCCCAGCGGGTGAAGATCTCTTCAGAACTCTACCGCCAGCAAGTGGAGCGCACTATCTATCTCCTCGATGAGCCGACTATCGGACTGCACTATGAAGATGTCAAGAAACTGATCGAGATCCTGGAGCGCCTGGTAGTGAAGGGTAATACTGTGATGGTCATCGAACACAACATGGATCTGATCAAATCGGCCGACTATATCATCGATATCGGGCCGGAAGGCGGGGCTGGTGGAGGGAAGATTATCGCTACCGGTACTCCGGAACAGGTAGCCAAGACCCTGGGCTCTCATACTGGTCATTACCTCAAGCGTGCATTGACCCAGCACCATTTCAAGCAGAAGTAGCGGTTATTGGAAATGCTGCTTCGGGCCTTTTGTCTTGACCATGATATACTGTGAGGGTTCAAATAGTATTTTTCGTATGCATATTCAAGAACTCGGACACGTTGTATTGTATGTAACTGATACTGAGCGGTTGGCAAATTTTTATCGTGATATCCTGGGATTTCATGAAATAAAACGCCAGTCTGGTATGGCGCTATTCTCTTCGGGACGTACCCATCATGAGCTGCTCTTGATTGAGATAGGCGGCGTGGCACGTACCCATCGTACTCCACAGCCCGGGCTCTATCACATCGGTTTCAAAATTGGCGATGGGCCAGAGGCTATCAAAGGTGTCTACCGGGAACTGAAGGACAAGGGTGTGACTATTCTCGGGGCGACCGATCACCACGTCACTCACAGTCTCTATATTATGGATCCGGATGGTAACGAACTGGAGCTTTACGCCGATGTCAGCGATGAGTGGCGACATAACCCCATGGCTGTACTAAAATCACCGCGGTTCCTGTCTTTGGAATAGAGTGGGAAGGGCAGTGTTAATTGCAAAAAATCATGACTCAAGACCAGGCTCTCGCTATTCTGAAAACTGGCGCCCACGTGTTTCTCACTGGTGAGGCTGGATCGGGGAAAACCCATATCATCAATCAGTACACCGCCTATCTGCGCGAGCATGAGATTGATTTTGCTGTGACGGCGTCTACCGGGATCGCCGCCACCCATATCCATGGCATGACGCTGCATTCCTGGAGCGGTATTGGTATCCAGTCGGCACTCGATGATGAGGCGCTCAAACATATCGCCGAGAATAAGTATGTGGCCAAACGGATCAAGAAGGCCCAGGTACTCATCATCGATGAGATTTCTATGCTTGATGGCAAGATACTGACGCTCGTGGAGCAGGTGTGTCGGCGGGTACGGAAACTGCGGCGACTATTTGGTGGATTGCAGGTAGTGTTGGTGGGGGATTTTTTTCAGTTGCCGCCGGTATCGGGCAAGGATAAGAAGGGGGTAGAGTTTGCTTTTGATGCGGAGGTATGGCAGGCATTACAACCGACAGCGTGTTATCTTTCAGAACAGCACCGTCAGGAAGACAGCACGTTTCTTGCTATTCTTTCGGCTATTCGGCGCAATGAATTCGATGAAGGACATTTTAAGAGTATGAGCGAGCGGATGATTACAGTGGGGGAATTACCGGACAATATGACCCGCCTCTATTCTCACAATGTCAGTGTTGATAGTCTGAACGCAGCCGCGCTGAAGCGGTTGCCCGGTAAAGTGCACACCTATGTGATGGCGGCTCGTGGCCCGGAAGCCCTGACTAGTGCTCTCATACGGGGCTGTCTCTCACCAGAACGCTTAGAATTGAAGGAGGGGGCGACGGTGATGTTTACCAAAAACAATCAGAGTGCCGGCTACGTCAATGGTACACTTGGGACCGTCATCGGCTTTACCACAGACAAGAAGTATCCTATGGTCAAAACGACTGATGGGATGAAAATCGAAACCGCACCGATGGAGTGGACCATCGCCGAAGGAGATGAAGTCTTTGCCAAGATTACCCAGCTTCCGCTGCGCCTGGCATGGGCCATGACGATCCACAAGAGCCAGGGGGCGAGTCTCGATGCAGCCGTGATGGACCTCTCCCAGACTTTTGAATACGGTCAGGGCTATGTGGCGCTTTCTCGGGTACGGACCCTCTCGGGTGTCCATCTTTTGGGAGTCAATGCTCGAGCCTTTCAGGTTCATCCGTTGGTGCTGGAACAGGACGAGCGTTTTCGTCAGGCATCACTGCGAGCCGAGGAAGCGTACGGACAACTTTCGGGGGAGCGCATCTCGGAGCTGGAGCGTAATTTTGTCACGGTCTGTGGTGGAAAGCAGAAGCGTGTCAAAAAGTTCAAAAAGCCAAAGAAAGATCAGGGCGTTGCGGCCGCAGATGGTTTTGCCACTCTGCGTGCTAAACATCCGCAGGCCTATCGCCCCTGGATTCCCGATGAGGAAACACAATTGAAAAAGATGTACGAGCGTGGTCAACAGTTGAAAGAAATATGTGAGAAGCTGGGTCGCCAGCCTGGCGGTATCCGTTCGCGGCTGAAGAAATTGGGCCTCATTCCGGTGTGATATACTGATGGTGATATTTTTAACACAAAAATATGATGCTCAAAGGAAACATCGTTGCCTATTTTACTCGCAATCTTGCTATCGTCGTTGGTCTCGTACTCATCTGGCGGGGTATTTGGCATTTGCTCGATGCCGCTGATTTTTTCTTTTTCGAAGGAAACCCTCTTTACACTGCCATTGGCGGCATCGCCATTGGTTTGGCGATTCTATACCTGCCTGACAAAGACTTGAAAGAGCTCGAGAAGCTTTAACATTTTTAACACACAGTGTTATGGTAATTACGGTGGAGAAAAATGCCAGCAAGCGCGGTAAGCAGGATACAACAGCCCAAGCGCACAAGAAGAATATTAATTCTATGTTTCAAGCACACCGTTTGGAAGGCAAGGTAAAGAACGTTGGTATCAAAAATATCGGTCATCAGAAAAAGAAATCCAAGGCCGACTAAAGAGGATAGCGAAACAACGAGCCGAGTGGCTGGTTGTTTTTAAGGAAAATGAAGTTATGTACTATCTCTATATGCTTTCGTGCGTCGATGGGACACTCTACACTGGGATTACCGTAGACTTAAAGCGGCGGGCGGCGGAACATAATTCATCTACTTTGGGGGCTAAGTACACGCGTAGTCGGCGACCAGTGACGTTGGTTTTTTCAAAAACATTGCGCAGTCGTTCTCTGGCGTTGCAAGCAGAAGCTCAGATGAAAAAACTACCTCGCGCCAAGAAATTGGCACTGATAGCGAAACCGAACATTTTGAGAAAAAGTGGGAACATCTGCCATTGACAGGGGGTGGTATAATGAAAATAATTAACTTTTACAGAACTTTTATGAAAAAAGGCTATTATGGGAATATTGAGCGATTGACAACTGATAATCAGGACTTTCGGCGAGTACTCTATACGGCGGCTGATTGTCAGTTGGTGCTCATGTCGCTCTTGCCGGGGGAAGAGATCGGATTGGAAGCACATAAAGAAGGAGATCAGTTTTTTCGTTTTGAACAGGGCGCCGGACAATTGACAATTGATGGGACGACGTATACGGTTACCGATGGTGATGCCGTTATCGTCCCGATGGGTGCCACTCACAACGTCATCAACACTTCACCAACTGAGGCGCTCAAACTCTACACCATCTATGCGCCACCGCACCATCAGGATCAGCTGGTCCGCTCCACGCGCGCCGAGGCAGAGGCCAGTAGCCCAGAATTCGACGGAATGACTACGGAAGAATAGCCCTACTTTAAGCGGTGCTATACTAGAAGAAGTCTCATCATTAACGTATACTTATGGAAGCGCCCATACTTTCAGAATATGTGGTCAGTCGCATCCGGACTGGTATCGCCAAGGCAGAAATAAAAGAGGAGTTGGTGGCTGTCGGCTGGACGGAGGAAGAAATCGAAGCAGCCTATCGGAGTGCCATGGTGGCGTTCGGGGCTCCGGTACCGAGTGCGGGGAATCGCCCGACACTGGCACACAAAGCTGCCACCGTCGATGTGGTGATTAATTTTTTTTCGTTCATTCTTCTCGGGATTGTGGCCAGCGCCCTGGGAACGCTTTTTTTTCAAATCATTAATATTTCTTTTCCAGATGTGCTGGACGTGGCCGGTAGCTTTAGTCTTGGTCAGGCGACGAGCAGCATCCACTATGCTATTGCGGCCTTGTTTATCGGATTCCCACTGTACTTTTTTGCCATGCGATTGTGGTTCCGTAAATTTCGTGAGGATGAGGGACGGACGGAGTCAGCTTTGTCCAAATGGCTGACCTATCTGGTACTCTTGGTAGCGGCCGTGACTATCGTGGGTGATCTCATTACGGTGGTCTTTACCATGCTTCAGGGTGAGGTGACGGTACGCTTTTTTCTTAAGGCACTCACTATTCTTACCATCGCGGGAGCCATTTTCGGTTTCTACTATCTGGAGCGGCGCAAGGTCCAATATCATGCCGACATCACCCGGAGTACTTTTCAGAATTTCGGACGGGGCGTGATGACGCTGATTGTCACTGGGATAGTGCTAGGATTTTTTGTTGGCGGGTCACCGACGACCGAACGTAACCGTGCCCTGGATCAGGCGCGAGTGGGGCACCTCGGTGGTTTAGCCAGCTGTATCAAGCAGTACGCTCAGAGTTTTGGGGCTCTGCCAGTAACGCTTGGTGATCTCCGACAGTCGAGTCAGTACAATTACTGTGCTTCGTATATGCGAGATCCGGAGACTGGTGAATCATATGAGTATCGTATTGTTACGCCGTCACGGGTTGCTGGCGCGGGTCAGGTCGGGGAATTCGAACTCTGTGCCACGTTTGCCTCGCCCTCGGCGGGAGTGACGGCTGCGTCAGAACCCATGTATGGCGCGACATCGCTCTGGGATGAACATGATGCCGGTTACAATTGCGATACGGTGACGGCGCAGTTGTTGGCGCCAAGTGCTCCTAATGTTCCGGAAAAGCCCGTGGCCCCTGTTTCACCGGTGATGATAGAATAAGAGAAGAAATAAGGATTGCTTCATGGATACTGTTTCCCCATACACCATTGTTTTTTTCACTGTGGTCAATGTCCTGGCGTTCCTGTTCATGGTGTGGGACAAGACTCAGTCTCGGAAAAGTGGGGCGGAACGTATCCCTGAAGGACTGCTCTTTTTTATGGCTACGATGTTTGGGAGTATCGGGGTGTATTTGGGGATGCTCCTTTTGCGTCACAAGACACGACGTTGGTACTTCATGATCGGCATCCCGATGCTGATCCTGCAAAACGGGGCCACACTTTGGGTGATACAGCGGGTTGCGGCGGGGGGATTAATATATTAACAGCAGCCTATGATTAACAAGGTATTCGTCAATGTGCCAGTGAAGGATTTGGCGGTGGCGATGGATTTTTTCGCTAAGCTGGGGTTCGCTTTCAATTCACAGTTGACCGATGAGAACGCTGCCTGCATGGTAATCAGTGACAACATCTTCGCCATGCTTCTGACGGAAGAGTTCTTTCAGACGTTTATCACCAAGGAAATCGCCAATACCAGGGAGACCACCGAGATGCTTCTGGCACTGGCGGCCGAAAGCCGAGAAGAAGTAGATGAGCTGATGGAGCGGGTTCTGGCGGCTGGTGGGAGCGAGTCACGAGAAGCCCAGGATCAGGGCTTTATGTATAGTCGTGGTTTTGAGGATTTGGATGGCCACCTTTGGGAAGTGTTTTATTACCAAACGAAGTGAGTGAAGCGAAAACTTGTTTTCGTTTCCGAACGCAGTGCCGGTAAAATTGGGGGATCGTGGCTAATGCTGTGGCGGCGAGCGTTATCTGGTACTGTTCGGAGAGATTTTTTTCGTAGAGTCTGTCCAGATGAGAAGATGTGCTAGAATAGAGGAAGAATTTTTGTGTATGAAGAAAAGAAAAAAGAAGCACACACTTTTTGACTACAAAAAGTTGTTTGATTGGTGGTCGGTGCCGCACTTCATGTTCGGTATCGTGATGGCGCTTGCAGCCATTTCTTTTTCTTGGTCGGCGTGGTATACGTTGCTTGGAACACTGGGAGTGGCCCTCCTCTGGGAGTTTTTAGAAAAGTACGTGCGCCTCAGCGAGGCCCCGGGCAATGGTTGGGTGGATGTGCTGCTGCCGCTGTTGGCCTTTGCTATCACCTTTATTCTCGTTGATCAGGCCGTTTTGAATCATGACCGACATCTGGGACTACTGACCATCACCCTCCTGCTCTACGGCTTTATCAATATGATTGCTTGGCGAGCCCGCTTTGAAAAGGATCAGGATTTTCTTGGATAAATATTTTGTGATTGTTAATCGTGTATAAATACTATGGAATCGAAAGATGTATGGGAGAAGAAGAAGGTTTGTATCATCGATGATGATGCCAATATTCGTGAAATCTATCTGACCAAATTCAACCAGGAGGGTTTCGATGTGTCCCTGGCGATGAACGGTGAGGAGGGCCTGAAAGTGATCCGGGAAACCAAGCCGGACATTATTCTGCTTGATCTCCAGATGCCCATCATGAGCGGAGTGGAGGTGCTCGACGCGCTCCATAAAGACCTAGAGCTTTCCAAGATACCAGTGATTGTGCTCACCAATATCGACCACGAGGATGCTTTTCGATAGGTAGGGAAGTTTGAAACCCGCTTTTATTTGATCAAGTCGCTGACCACGCCACAGAAAGCCGTAGATTACGTCCGGGAGGTCCTGTAATTCCCGTATGAGATTGCTCATTGATGTCCGTACCTTCGAAGAGTATGCCAAACGCCACGCTCTTGGTGCTCGTCATCTTGCGCTTGCGGATATCTTGGCAGGGGAGATTGGTTTTCTGGTTGAGGCAGAGAAACATACGCGACTAGAGCTGTACTGTCGCTCGGGCAGT
>JAUYFO010000079.1 GCA_030690925.1 Candidatus Moraniibacteriota bacterium | reverse complement strand
TTTGTTTTTGCTTCATTTGTCTTCGGCGCTATTCTCCAGTATATTCTGAGACCACTTCTAAATCCACGTGGTCGCTAAATTTTATTGACAAGATTATGCAAAAAGAATCTGAAAAGAGGCAGTTAAATTCCTGGATAATAGCTCTCTTCTTTGCTCTTGTTATATTTGCTTTTGCTATTGGAGGTATCTGGATTGGTATTCTATCTATTGTTATCGGAACTACTTTAGTGGGATGGAAAGATAGACACAAGGGACCATTTCGTATTCAAAAGAGGCAATAGAGCCAAAATAGGCATAAAATGTTATATTTTACTCAATTATAAACAAAATATCGTTGAAACACTTGCAATTTTATCTGTTACCTGTTAGGATACGGTTGGTCGGGGTAAAGGTTTAATTTATATACAATTATGATCCATTCATTTTCTTGTAAAAATTTCTACTCATTTGGAGAGTTCACTACGCTTAATTTTGAAGTAAATAAGAATGCCCCGGAGAATAATGGGTATTTCGTGACTAAGTCAGGAGTACGACTTTCAAAGGTCGAAACCGTTATAGGTGGAAATGCATCTGGTAAAACAAATTTACTTAAAGTTTTGCCGTTTTTGAAGTGGCTGATCATTGATTCGTTCAATATGAAGCCCGAGAATCCGATTGTCGTACAACCTTTTGCATTCGGGGCAGAAAAGGATATGCCGACAGAACTGTCGGTGGTTTTTGAGGTTGATGGAAAGGTATACACCTATACGTTCGTCATCACCAAAGAAAAGATTTTGAACGAGGAACTAAAACTTACCAGTTTTGCAAAAGAAAAGAAATCTACTAAGAAGATTTTCTCCCGAAGCTGGAACGGAAAAGAAAGTCGATATGATTTTGAAGGCGATAATTTTGAGCTCCCCAAAGGTTTTGAGAATCTCCTGCGTTCGAATGCAAGCGTTATCGGTACTGCCGCTCGTCTTAATCACGCGGAAAGTCAGGCGATTGCAACCTACTGGGGACAGATTGAAACGAATGTCATTGAGGCGGGATGGATTGGTGATCATCTGCTTCCAAATTCGATTGCTCAACTTGGAGAAGCTTTTGATTTCTTCAGTGAAAACAGCATGCTCAAGCAAGAGGCGGAGAAACTGCTTTGTCGATTTGATCTAGGCTTGAGCGGATTTGAAATTAAAAAGGAGAAAAAGGAAAATGGCTTTTCGCTCAATGTTCGAGCGGCGCACATGTTCAATGGGCAGACGCAGTATTTGCCTGTGCAGTATGAATCGTCCGGGACAAAACAGTTATTTGTTTTGCTGAAGAGTATTCTTGTCGCTCTTGAAAAAGGAAGCATTGCCATTGTGGACGAATTCGATGTAAACCTCCATCCAGAAATGGTGATGGCACTGTTTGATTTGTTCATTCAGCCGGAAACGAATCCAAAAAACGCCCAACTGCTTTTGAGTACCCACAGCCACATGCTTTTGAGTAAACTTGATAAGTATCAGATTGTCTTGGTTGAGAAGAATGAGAACGGCGTGAGCGAAGCGTGGCGCTTGGATGAAGTGTCAGATGTTCGTTCTGATGAAAATTATTATTCAAAATACATCGCTGGAGCATATGGGGCTGTTCCTAAGATATAAGCTCACCAAAGAATATGTCTCGAACAAACCCCTACAAGAAAAAGCGTCGTAGTGCCAGTCGAACTTTGTTGATGTATGGAGAAGGACTTGGTGAGGAAATGTTCTTAAAGCACCTACGAGGATTATATTCTTACGATAGTGGTGTGGCGGTAACCATACGCAACGGCAAAGGAGGCACGGCAACGAATATCATTATCAATGCTGTGAATGAACCGGGTGCTTTTGATCGGAGGATTGTAATTTTGGATAACGATAAGAGCGAACAGGAAATGAACTGTGCACGAACAGAAGCTCGAGAAAAAGGAATAGAGCTTTTAGAAAACTCTCCTTGTTTGGAAGCAACGCTACTAGCGATTTTGAGAGCCGGACAGTCGTTTTCAGGAAAAACTTCTACCTGGTGCAAGAGGGAATTCGAGTCAAACTATCTTAATAAGAAGAAACGAACGGAGCTTGATGGATATAGCAGAATATTTCCAAAAACCATCCTTGAGACAAGGCGAGTACATGTCACTGAACTGAATATTCTTATTTCTTTGATGGAAGGGTAGGGAGTCCCGCTCGCTTCCTTCGTTTGATTGTATTCAGCCGTTGCGGATGAAATAGGTTCGAGCGGTACGGTATAGACACTCCACAATCTGACTTTTTACAATCGTTAGGGAATCTTCATACGGTGTATACTATCTATACGCGTATGTTGCCACTCTATTATCAGCAGAATCACCGTTTGTTTATTCGGAATCTCCTCTGGCTACTTGTGGGCGGGCTAACTTTGGCCGTTTTTCTGTATTTCATGGTGTTTCGACCCCCCAATCCCGAGGGGAATATCCCTCAGGTGGACCAGGAAGAAAACACTTCGACTTTGTCTGACTGGGTAGATACACAACCGCCGTCGGTCGAGAAAGAGCAGAAAGAGGTCTCAGTGAAGGAAAAAGAGTATCCTGTGTTGCCGCCTCCACCGCCACCAGTGATGGAGAAGATGAAAACCAGGGGCTGCGTGGCCGATGGTTTCCTCTCTGGGTATGGCGGTGATATCAATAGTTCAATCGCGCTCATCAATCGCTCTCAGTGCTACTATCTGCATCGAGCACTCGAGACGTGGCTTCAGCCCCCCGACTTCAAGTTGGCTCGGAAAATTATGAATAAGGTGACCAAGCCCAATACAGTGTACGGGATGTTTATTGCCGAAGCGATTGATACCAATGCCAATTACTACTATCCCGATGAAGGACGGGACTTTGACTTTGATGCTATGTGTCGGACTGGCAGCAAGAATTATTGGGGTGAGCATACTTGCAAGCCTTCTCTGGAACGGGAAGAATACCGCAAGTATGTGAAGTTCATTACTGATGAGGCTATGAGTATGGGTATTCAGAGTTTTCTCTTTGGCCAGGTATTTTATCAGGACAGTTCTGATCATGAAGCCACGCAGATGCCGGAAGTGCTTCGTGGTATGCAAGAGCATGCAGAGTACCTGGGCCTTAAAATCGTTGTCGGGGCTCAGACCAACGATATCGACGACGGGTCGTATTTGCGGCTGTTTGACTATATCGAAGGTGGGGTAGGACTAGGGAGTGATGGTAGTATCGAAAGCGGGGAGTGTTTCTCGCGCTGGTGGAACAAGCCGGGAGACTGGTGTTGGGCACTTCTGTGGCACTCGCGTTTTTCCGAGAAGGCCAACAACGTGCTTGTTCATTTCGATTGGAGTGGCAAGTTGGGAGATGACATGAGCGTGTTTACACGCATGGATCGCCACGAGCGGGCCACTACCCTGAAACGGTTACATGCTTACTTCACCTCGCGTCAGGTGGGGTTTCTCATGCCGATGCTGGCCACGCTTCATCGTGATAATGGCGGTTGTAGTGGTCTCAAGAAACGTTTCTATTCCGCCAGTCGCAAATATTCCTGCGAAGACGAAGACATCATCAATGACATCATGAGTCGGGCGCGTTAGAGAAAATGGAACAGACTCAGACGAGGCAGCGTTGTCAAAAACTGCTATACTATGAGAAGAGATTTTGTCATGCACTCATGAATACCAGTAAGACTTTTCAAAAACGGAAGGAAGACTTTTTGTGCGGACACTGTGGTCTGGCGGTTATGGGGAACGGCTATACTAATCATTGTCCCCGATGCCTGTACAGCAAGCACGTCGATGTGTTTCCGGGTGATCGTCTCGCAGTATGTGGTGGTTTGATGGAGCCACTTTCGTGTGAGAAGGAGCGTGGTCAAGAAAAATTGATACAACGTTGTATACACTGCGGTATGGTGCGGAAGAATAAAGTGCATGAGCAGGATGACTTTGAAGCATTACTTGAGTTGGCGCGGAAGAGAGTAGCTCGGAGCTGATAGGACTAATCGTCGTCAAAAGAAAAAACAAAACAGACAGCGTATGGTGTGGAAGAATTTTGCCGCAGAGGCAGGGGAAAATATCTTGGTAGAGCTGGGGAGCTCGCGCCAGGGTTTGATGCGTACAGAAGCAAAAAAACGTTTGCTTCATGATGGTGACAACCAAGTTTCTCATCACGCCTCGGCTTTCCTGAGAGCCCTCAAGCAACGATTCTTTTCGTCGTTCCTCTACCTTTTGTTGGCTGCTGCCGGCTTGTCTTTTTTTCTTGGGGATTACATTGAGGGTATTTTCATCTTGATTTTCATCTCGATCAACCTGATTCTGGAAACCTATCAGGAATATCATTCGGCCAGGGCACTGCGTTTGCTCAAGCGCTACCTGGTCGTTCATGCCCAGGTGCGCCGAGAGGGCAAGGTGTTGCGGGTGGAGAGTACCGAAGTGGTACCAGGAGACATCGTGCTGGTGGAGGCGGGGGACCGTTTGCCAGCAGATATTCGTTTTTTGGAGACCAGCGCTTTCGAACTTGACGAGAGTCTGATGACCGGCGAGTCTGTGGCCGTACCGAAAACTGCCGCCTTGCTCGATGTACCGGCCGTCGAGATCTACGAAGCTAAGAACATCGGCTTTGCCGGAACAGTGGTCACCAGTGGACGGGGAGAGGGCGTGGTCTTTGCAACCGGTAAGGATACGGCTCTCGGCGATATCGCTCTTTTGACCGAAGAGACGGTGAGGGAGACAGCTTTCGAAAAGGGTATCCATCAGTTCAGTCGTTTCATCATGAAGCTGGTGCTGTTTACTCTGACAATCGTGTACATAGCCAATCTCCTTATCAAGGGTTCCGGTGCCGACGGTGGGGTAGAGCTCCTCATTTTTTCTTTGGCGCTCGCTGTCTCGGTAGTACCGGAGGCATTGCCCGTGATTCTGACTGTTGCTCTTTCTCGTGGATCACTTCGGCTGGCGCAGAAAAAAGTGGTGGTGAAGCGCTTGTCGGCGATTGAGGATCTGGGGAGTATTGAGGTACTGTGCTGCGATAAGACGGGGACACTGACGGAAAATCTGCTCTCGGTGACCGCCATCAAAGCCGCCGATGAGCGACACTGTCTCAAGTTGGCTTTTGCTAGCTGTCTTGCAGAGCCGGCGCATCGTGGGAAATTGCACGATGCTTTTGACTTAGCATTGTGGCAGGCACTGACGGTGAGAGAACGGGAAGCCATCCAGCGTGGCAAGCGACTCGATATGATCCCCTTTGATCCGGAGCGTCGTCGTAACAGTGTCCTATTTGCAGGGACAGAGGGGGAGGAGGTGATCGTTCGTGGAGCGCCAGAAGAAGTGTTTCACCGGACCAAGAATCTGGATACCTATGCGGTACGGCAGTTGATGGCCTGGGTCACGGCAGCGGGAAAAAGAGGGGAGCGGGTATTGGCGGTAGCCAGCAAGCCGCTGGCGGCCAATCACAGTTACTCTGTCTATGAGGAACAGGACTTGCACTTTGTGGGGCTGATCGCTTTTGCTGATGGATTGAAATCAACAGCAAAGAAGACTATTGCCAGGGCCAAGGCGCTCAATGTAGCCGTGAAGATTATTACTGGTGATAGTCAAGATGTTGCGGGAGCGGTGGGGTATGCCGTAGGCTTGATCAAACGACCAGAAGACGTTGTGACTGGGAAGGAGTTGGCGGCCATGCCCGAGACTTTGCGACGTGAGATGATAGCATCACATGCGGTGTTTGCTCGTGTTTCCCCGCGCCAGAAGCACGAGATTATCAAGACTCTGCAAGAACGATTCGAGGTGGGGTTCTTGGGTGAAGGGATCAATGATGCTCCAGCACTCAAGTTGGCCAATGTGGCTATCGTGGTCGCGGGTGCTTCGGATATTGCCAGGGAAGCAGCAGACGTGGTGCTCTTGGAAAAGAGTCTTCATACGGTGATTGATGGTATCGAAGAGGGGCGGACAATCTTTGCTAATATCCTCAAGTATCTCAAGATTACGTTAACATCAAATTTCGGGAACTTCTATTCGGTCGCCCTGGCCTCACTCTTCATTCCCTTTCTCCCGCTTTTGCCGATTCAGATTCTGCTCCTGAATTTGCTTTCTGATTTCCCGATGATCGCGATTGCTACCGACACGGTAGATGCCGAGGAGTTGGAAAAACCGAAGAACTACCAGGTGCACAGCGTGGTTCTTATGGCGACACTCCTGGGAGGGGTGAGTTCAGTGTTCGACTTCATTTTGTTTGGGGCGCTCTATCGGGTATCTCCGGAGACACTGCAGACAGCGTGGTTTCTGCTGAGTCTTTTGACAGAAGTAATCTTGATTTTTTCTCTTCGCACTCGATTCGCCTTTTTCAGGGCACGCCGCGCTTCCCTGACCCTGACCGTTCTTTCTGTTGTCGTACTTTTGGGAGCACTGAGTTTGCCCTTTATTCCTTTTGTAGCCACGCCACTGCACTTCGTACTGCCTACTCCGCAGATTCTCTTGTTTGTCGGGGTTTTGGCTATCGGCTATTTCTTTGCCACCGAGGCCGTCAAGCACTTCTATTACCGTCATGTTCATACGACCGCTCGAGCATAGCAAAAAAATCCACCCTTCAACAAACTCAGGGCGGATTTTTTATTACCAAACGAAGTGAGTGAAGCGAAAGCTTGCTTTCGTTTCCGAACGCAGTGCCGGTAAAATCAGGTGGCATACCCCGCGGCTTGCCGCGGAAAGAAACGAACAGCAGTTCGTTTTTGAGTGGAGGGCTTGCCCTGGGGTAAATACCTGTTATTGTCTGAACACTACTTTTTGGTGGCGATAACTTCGCTGATGAGTGTTAGGGCTTGTTCCACGCTCTCTACTCCGAGAGAGCCTTCGCTTCGGTGTTCCAGAGACACAGTCTTCGCGGCCACTTCTTTGTCTCCGACGACCATGAGATAGGGAGTCTTTTGCATTTTAGCACTGCGGATACGTTTGCCGAGTGATTCGTTGGAAGCATCAACTTCTACGCGGATATCGTGCTGTTGAAGTTCTTTGGCTACCTTTTCGGCATAGGCTTGGTGTGCTTCGCCGATAGGGAGTACTACCACCTGGACTGGTGCTAGCCAGACAGGGAAAGCTCCGGCGTAGTGTTCGATGAGAAAAGCGATGACTCGTTCGATAGCACCGATAGAAGAGCGATGGACCACTACAGGGCGTTTTTCTTTCCCATCAGCATCGACGTAGGTGAGGTTGAAACGATCTGGCATACAGAAGTCGTACTGGACTGTGAAGGCGGTATTTTCTTTCCCGCGAGCATCCTTCATTTGGATATCGATTTTCGGACCATAGAAGGCAGCCTCATTGGCAGCTTCAACGAATGCGCCGTTTCGATCTTTCAGGACAGAACGAAGCATTGTCTCTCCTTCATCCCAAGCAGCATCATTTTTGTAATACTTTTTATCATCAGTACGATCGCCGAGTGATAAACGGTAGGAATAGTTTTCTCCGAGCTTCAGACCAAAAACAGTTGCAATGTATTCGATGAGATCGAGTGCCTTACTTACTTCTTCGGCTGCTTGGTTCTTGTCGGTACAAATGATATGAGCATCGGCCAGACAGAAACTGCGTACTCTCACCAGCCCAGAGAGTTCCCCAGAGCCTTCATAGCGGTAGAGCTTGGCTAATTCTGCGATGCGCATGGGGAGTTCACGATAGCTCCGTGGGCGGTCGGTATAAATTTGGAAGTGGTGCGGGCAGGTCATCGGGCGGAGCATGAATTCGTGCTCATCGATGATAATAGGCGCATACATGGAATCCTTGTAGTAAGGATAGTGTCCCGAAGTCTTGTAGAGGTCAAGCTTGGCAATGTCGGGAGTATAGACGTGAGAGTAGCCCCAAGCGATTTCGGTATCGGTGATAAAGCGTTCGAGAATACGTCGTATTGTGGCGCCTTTAGGAAGCCACAGGGGGAGTCCGGAGCCTACTAGGTCAGAAAAGGTAAAGAGTCCGAGTTCCTTCCCTAGGCGGCGGTGATCATTTTGGGCGAGAGTACTTTCTTCTTCAGGATTTTTATCTTTGCTCGACATAAGGAGTGGAAAAGGAGTTAGATTGTTGTAGCATAGTGCTTCTTGGGCTCTTTCGACAAGTTTTTGGATTCTTTAATTCTTTTCTTCTACTTCTTGGATGGTGAAGTTGAGGTCTTTTAAGAGGTCGGTATTCTGATCGTACGTTTTACCATCCTTGGTTTTGATATGGACTGCTACAGGCAGGGTGCCGACACCAGATTGTTTCTGAATGAGGAGCTTGTAATTTTCAGCAGTGATCGTTCCTGGCAGTTCATATCTGAGAGTAGTCATGACATCACTCTGGCCAATCTCGACATCCACGAAGCCGCCGAAGTAGGTTTTGTTAAAGTCTTCATTGGTAATGACGGCGTTGATCCACTTGCGCTCCAGCATGACGGAGCCTTTCGGTACGAAGGCTCGCAGATAGGTGTGGTAGTCACTGGTACGCCAGTCACCGCGTGGAGCAGTGTTGGAGTAGGTATACACCAGTGTCCCAGTCGGTTTCTCGCCAGTAAAATCGACGGTGTAGTCGAGCTTGCGGCGGACATAGTAGTCAGTCTTGAGGGCTCCCATGTTGGCATCGACCAGCATGAGGTAGTCGCCGTCCCAATCCTTGGCCACCGATCCGTCCCAGTGGACGCTCTCCACAAGGCTTTGGAGATTCTGGTCGGCGAAGTAGAGCATGATGTCGCGGTTGCGCAGTTCGTTTTGGGCGAATTCGGCCAGTTTGGGGATATTCTGCACCGTAGCGACGCGCTTCATGATTTCGGCTGCCAGCTTCTTCATGATGACTTTGCGATTTTGCTTCAGCTCAGCGGGGACATCCTCACCGAGATAGGCCCTCTCTACCCGCTCTTCAAGCTTGTAGGAGCCATCGGTACTGGTGTAGACATTGGAATCGCCGGGAATTTGGATCGGCCCGGTGATACTGAGAATATTGTCGAACACTCGAGAATTGACAGCAATGACTCCATCAAATTTTTCCCGACCACCGGCTAGGCGATAGAAATACTGGGCTTTTTCAGCGTTGGTCGGAAAGTCAGGCGAGAAATTGGAATCACGAAACTTCCATTTTTTGAGCTGAAGCTTCCGAAAAAATGGATAGGGCGGAGTAATCTTGGTGACGATGCGTTGATCGAGAAGGTTGGCATCTTCGACAAAGGTCGATAGCACTGCTCCGTTTTTGGTTTTGATGATAGCGTATTGTCCCAAGAAACCACCACCCGGGCGGATTTCATCAGCATTTTGCAGGAGGACAAGAAAAACCCGGATTCGGTCATCCTGCTTGGTCAGCTCGGCAACCAGCTGGTTTACCACTTCAATTTCTTTTTTGGTGTCAGGGGCTAAGGGGAGCAGCCGTGAGACCTTCTGGAAGAGATTGAGCGAGCCGGCGGCAAACTCAGCCTTATGCTCTTTGGCGTAGAAAAAGGTATAGACACCACCTCCTAAAAGAACCAAAACAACAACGAGGACGATGAGACGTCCTTTGGTGAAAAAAGCGAGCATGAGAGAGAAAAAAAGAAATTATACTTTCGTAGTGTACCAGAAAAGAGACGTGGTGTCTACGGTCGCACCGCTGTTTAGACAGACACTCAAAAGTGCGGTACACTGGTCTCATTCGGTAGTAAAGCGGGTATAGTATAGTGGCAATACATGACCTTCCCAAGGTTAAGCGAGGAGTTCGATTCTCCTTACCCGCTCAGCGAAGTTATAAATTTTTAAATCAAGGCTATGGAGTATTTTCGTATCG
>JAUYFO010000077.1 GCA_030690925.1 Candidatus Moraniibacteriota bacterium | reverse complement strand
AATGCACCACGTGATGAAGAATCCGCAGAAATCTGGAAATCACTCGGTATGCCGATAGATCGTATCGCCTATCTTCCGGCTGCAGATAACTGGTGGGCAGCAGGACCGACGGGCCCTTGTGGTCCGGATACGGAAATCTTCTACTGGGTGGGTGAAGGTGAGCCGCAGGGTAACAAGGGTACTCATGAAAAGGGGTGGATGGAAATATGGAACAATGTTTTCATGCAGTACAACCGTCTTGACGAAAAGACACTGGAAAAACTTCCCGCACCCTGTGTCGATACCGGTATGGGATTGGAGCGTACCATTGTGACGTTGAATGGACTGAAAAATGTCTACGAGACCGATGCCTTTGTCGATGTGCTCGAAAGCATCCGTACTATTGTCGGAACTGAGTACTATATCGAACGTTCCGGCCGTATTATTGCCGACCATCTCCGCTCTGCCACTCACATCATTGCCGATGGTATCACCCCAAAAAATGTCGACCAGGGATATATTCTCCGCCGCCTGATTCGCCGGGCCATCCGAGAATTCTACAAGATGGGATATGAACAGCCTATCATCGCGGACATTGCCCAGTTTTTCATTGCTAAATTTGAGGACGTTTACGAGTCAATCAAAAAAAATAAAGTAAAAATCTTGGAAGAACTAACGAGGGAAGAGACCAAATTCCGAGCTACGCTCTCTAAGGGGTTGAGGGAAGTAGAACATCGTACGAAAAATAGCGTATTGTCGGGGAAAGACGCCTTTGATCTTTTTGCAACCTATGGGTTTCCGCTCGAAATGACCCAGGAACTCGCCAAAGAAAAAAATATAAAAATTGATGAGGCGGAGTTTCGTGAGGAATTTACCAAACATCAGGATCTTTCCCGTACCGCTAGCGTCGGGAAATTCAAAGGTGGTCTGGCAGATCACGGTGCCAAGGTGACGGCACTCCATACCGCTACCCATCTCATGCTAGCCGGGCTGCGGAAAGAACTGGGCGATGGTATTCACCAGGCCGGGTCCAATATTACTGAAGAACGCAGTCGCTTTGACTTCACTCATACCGAAAAAGTCTCGCGAGAGATTCTGGACAGGATAGAGGCCTATGTGAATGAAGCTATTTCCGCTAAGGCTGCTATGAATACAGTCGTTATGGAGAAGGAGGTAGCTCGGGCAGCGGGTGTTGAGGGGAGTTTCTGGGAGAAGTATCCTGAGAAAGTAACTGTCTACCAGGTAGAAGCTCCAGATGGTACTATGTATTCCCGCGAACTGTGTGGCGGCCCCCATGTGGTCACTACCAGTGATATCGCCGCTTTCGGGAAGTTCAAGATTATCAAAGAAGAAGCTTCTTCAGCCGGTGTACGTCGAGTCAAAGCGGTGCTAGAATAATACTTGCTCCATTCGTTACTTTACGCTAGGCACGTTTCAATACTTTCATTTTCTTTCTCCTGTTTCAGTCGGTAACAGTCAATCGTGACCGATGGTCTCGAGGCGACAGATTCCTGTTCGACAGAATGAGTCGGAAATGTTCGACGGAAACGATAGGGGAAGAAAAGGGAAGTATTGAGATATACCCCATACCTAAAGAAAAACTTCTTATTGACAGTTTCTGAAAAATACAGTAGAGTGTACAAGTACATAAATGACTCATTTTTGGCGTATGTTGGCGATTATCAGAACCGGCGGAAAACAGTACAAGGTCTCTGTGGGAAACAAAGTCAAGATTGAAAAGCTTGAGGCCGAGATTGATAGCATCGTGAAATTCGAAGTGCTCTTTGTCGGTGATGACGCAGTAGCTCATGTCGGAACCCCTGTGTTAGAAAAGGCTGTTGTCGAAGGTAAGGTAGTGGACCAAGATCGTCATGACAAGGTCAAGGGTATCAAACACAAGGCCAAGAAACGCTACCTCGTCCGCTTCGGCCATCGCCAGCCCTATACTGAAGTAGAAATCACCAAAATCTCCGCCTAACTTTTTACCCCGCTCCAAGGACATTAAAGGGCGGGTTTTGTTTTAAAATAAATATGCGGGCTCGATGTTTCGAGTCCGCTTTTGCTTGCCGGTTTCGGCACGTGTCAGTTCCAGCCCATGACAAGATGAGCCGGATCTCCCGGTGGCGCCACCTTGTTCACACATGGCTCAACCCGAGGCAGCTGTCGTTGAAAAACCCGTTTCGGAATCCGTGTTCCAGTAAACGAAACCGTGGCAACTAGCTTCCCAGTGTGAATCTTGTAGATAGCTGCCGAGAAGGAAAAAGCTCGTTCCGACTGGCTAACGAGGGTCACATTGCATTCCAAACCATCACCAGGGAGCACTACCTCGGTCACGGAAAACCGGGTCTCGTTAAGGACCGGAATATTCGCTTCTTCAGTGGCGTGC
The DNA here is from genome assembly GCA_030690925.1 of Candidatus Moraniibacteriota bacterium. Taxonomy (GTDB): domain Bacteria; phylum Patescibacteriota; class Minisyncoccia; order Moranbacterales; family UBA1568; genus UBA1568. Next base: position 2,573 of record JAUYFO010000077.1, on the reverse strand, counting down.
ATAAGAAGTACCGCTCCGGTTAGATGAGCGAATTCGGCAATGAGTACACCCGGCATGACGCCGAAATGACTTTTGATGCGCACATCATCCGCCAGAACGAGAAAATAGCCGGTGGCCCGTGTTGGCTCGTGAATCAAAACCCGATCAAGTACGACTGCCAAACCGGTATGTGGCAAAAGATTCCGTATGGCCGTTTCGTCCAGCTCCCGTAGCACGTTGCTTATCGGGGAAGAGGGGGCATCAATCACTGGTCCTGGCATGCCGAGGCGCCGTCCTGGCGGAATAAATCCGTCGACACTACCGTAAGAGGTAAATTCCATCACTCTCTCCTTGTTTTAGAATCAAAAAACGAGCTGAAAAAGCCCGTCACCGGTTGCAATATGTCAAGCAACTGATAAAAACTATATCAGTTCCTTGCGATTTGTCAAGGCAGCACTGAGGGTCAGTTCGTCGGCATATTCAATGTCGCCGCCGGTGGCCAAACCTCTCCCAATACGCGTAATTTTGACCCGGAAGGGCTCCAGCTTCTTTTTCAGGTATAAAGCGGTCAAATCACCTTCGGTGGTGGGGTTGGTGGCCAAAATCACTTCTTTGATAGTTTCACTTTCCACCCGTTTCAGGAGCTCACTAATACGCAGGTTGCCACTGTTGTCGTTTTTCCCGCTTTCTAAAAGTCCCCCCAAAACATGGTACAGGCCGCTATAAATCCCAATCCGTTCCAGAGCGATGACATCGAGCGGTTCTTCCAAGACACATAGTACCGTGGTATCACGTCTTTGGTTGGCACAGATATCACACAGCTCGCCTTCAGCAATATGAAAGCAGCGAGTGCAGCTTTTGAGTCGTGGTAGTTCCTCCAGGCTTTCGGCAAAACTCTGCAATTTTTCGGGACTCTGTTTAAAGAGATACAGTACGATGCGCTCCGCCATCTTGGGGCCGACCGACGGTAGGGCAGAGAAATGAGCAATCAGCGATTGAAAAGCTTTGGGATATTGCATAACAAGCCTATTATTTTTTTGTTCAGTGACCTCTATGTTTCTAGAGTATTTTTTCTCCCCCTGTGTTTCTCTCGAACACTTCTGACTCATTCTGTCGAACAGGGATCTGTTGCCTCGAGACCATCGATCACGATCGACTGTTACCGACTCATTCATCACAAGTGTGACCGAGAGAAACGGATGGAGAAAGAAACATCATAGAAACATCTCCTCAGATGGAATTCTGGTAAAAAAGTTTATTCATGCATTTTCTCCAATGACTTGAAAGTGGTAGAGTTTTCTTCGAAATAGAGCGAAATTTTTCCTACTGGACCATTACGGTGCTTGGCCACGATGACATCAGCGATGTTCTTGTTTGGGGTATCGGGTTTGACCCTGTCTTCACGGTAGAGGAACATCACCACATCGGCATCCTGTTCGATAGAGCCGGATTCGCGTAGGTCGGAAAGTTTCGGAATCTGATCAGGCCGTGACTCGACGGCGCGGGACAACTGGGAGAGAGCAATGACCGGGATATTGAGTTCCCGGGCCAACTGTTTCAGTCCACGCGAGATTTCGGAAATTTCCTGGACCCGATTGTCACCACCACGATTGCTCCGCCCCTCCATAAGCTGCAAGTAGTCGACGATAATGAGTCCCAGGTTGTGTTCAGCCTGGAGCCGTCTAGCCATAGTGCGCATTTCCAGGATATTGAGCGATCCAGAATCATCGATAAAAATCGGGGCCTCGGATAGGACACCCATAGCATCAGAAATCTTCTCGAAGTCATTACCCGGACCTTCACTCGAAAGCTTGCCGGTACGCAAACGCCACAGGTCGACCCCGGCCTGGGCGGCAATCATACGATCCACCAACTGATCAGCACCCATCTCCAAAGAAAAGATACCGACTGGTACTTTGCCGTGGACAGCGACTTGGCGGGCAATATCGAGGGCGAAAGTGGTCTTCCCTACCGACGGACGGGCAGCGAGAATGAGCAGGTCAGATTTCTGGAGTCCAGCAAGCAGATTGTCGAGATCAGGATAGAATGTTTGTACTCCGCGGAAAGCATGGTCACTCTTGTGCAGTTCATCAATACGGTTGAAAGCTACCTCCAGAATGGACTTAATGGGAACGAAATCTTGCTTGATGTACTTCTGCGACACAGCAAACACCTTTTGTTCCGCTTCATCGAGTAGTTTCTGGACATCTTCTGCCTCGTCATAGCCCATTTCCACGATATCACTGGCCGCCGTAATCAGTCGACGTAACAACACTTTCTTCTGAACCACTTTGGCGTAGTGGACCACATTGGAGGCCGAAGGGACTGTGTTCACGAGCGAGGCGATATAACTGGAACCACCAACTCGTTCCAATTGGCCTTTTTCTTCCAGTTTGTTGGAAAGAGAAAGAACATCAATCGGCTCGTGTTCTTCGTAGAGCGCGAGCATCGTCTCATAGATCAGATTGTGGTCACCTTTGTAGAAATCACCCACCTTGAGCAGATCCGCGATCTTGATGATAGCGTCCTTGTCGAGCATGAGCGAACCCAAGACCGAAGCCTCAGCCTCGATATTGTGTGGGGGAACGCGGACG
>JAUYFO010000069.1 GCA_030690925.1 Candidatus Moraniibacteriota bacterium | reverse complement strand
GTCTCCATTTTTCTCAAGCGCCCACTCATAATTGAGTGAAGCCGAAGAAAAAGCTACCTCCATAGTACCATACGCAAGCGACTGCATTTCAAACTTGATTTGTTTGCCGGCTTCGTTATATTTTCCAAAACCAATCATCGTAGTATTGTCAGCCTCATCAGAAAGAATAGTCCTGTTCTCTCCCGTAGCTACCATGACGTTTTTAGTAAGATTGTCCGTGCCTCTGATTGCAAGTTTCTTGGTAGCTGGATCAAACCCAATGACCGCCTCAGGGGGGAGCGTATCGAGTGTCGCTGTACCACCAAGCACTGGCGCTACCGTATAATCCTCCGTACCATCATCATTCATATCTGCTGAAAGTACCCCCATATCAGCGAGGCCGTTTTCTGGAATACTCAAAGTTACGGTGGTATCACTGGTCACGGGAAGATTTTCAAAAGTAGTGTGCGTGGTAACTGCCTCCCCTGTATCGGTAACTCGTATCTCTTCTAACTTGAGCGTATAAGATCCCACAGCAGTACCGTCCATTTGGACACGAATATGCTCCCCTCCTCCAAAACCGACATTTTTTCTGTCACCAAATTGGTAATAGTAGCTATTGGGAATACCTTCTTCAAAGACGATGTGTTGTTCCCCCTCAACAGTGATCGCCTTTGGCCCGGTATGATGTCCCGCATCATCATACAGATGAATATCGAGTGGCGAGTAGAGAGACATCCGAAGACGTGTTGCTTCGCTATTAAGTCCATCAGGATTCGGGCGATAGTCTTTAATATTTTCTGGCAACGATGTGCTCGGGTACATACCTGTAATAATACTAGAAAGAAATTGTTTTATTGGAGCAACTTCAAAAAGATCTTTGTGTTTTCTCTCAATAGTAAGCGGGTCATCGTAAGACCACAAATCCACCCAATATTTTTTCACATTTGACGCATCCGAAAGCATAAGCGCGCTCGGGGCGACCACAACCTCATCCCCATCGACGGTAAAATGTGGTTCATAGACAGGCTCGTATTCTCCTATACCGGTACAGGACGGAACTGGTGACGATCCAGTAGAATAACAGCGCGCTTTTTCTTTTTCTGTATATTCAATACCACTGACTGTATCAAGTCCCCATCCGGCAATTTGGATTACTTCCACTCCTTCCGGAGGGATCCAGGCATCCAAGCGAGCGTGCGTGGCGGATGCTTTTTCCAAGAAATTTTTTCCAAGAACATTTTCAAAATCGACAACGCTTTTCGCTGGCTTGTCTCTGCCATCGACTTCTCCAGAAAGAAACTCTCCAAATTCAGCAGGATTGTTTATTTTCTCGCCGTAGGCATCTGCAAAATCTTTGTAGCGCGTGCGCAAAGAAGTAAAGGTGATAAAGGGGTCATTCATTCGATTGAAATATTCCGTCGATGGCAACAGCCCATAGGCACCCGGCATATTTTCCGCAAGCGCCCGAGCATCCTTGCGATCAACAAGCGTCCCGAGCAGTGCTGACTCGTCATAGCCATAGAGGAGCGAGAGAAGTGCCAGGGGCGTGCCCATCTGCGGTGTCCCCACAAACACGATTTTATCCACGATATCCACCTTCCCAAGCTGCTCAAGCTCCAACATCATTGCTTTGGCAAGCAATCCTCCATTGGAATGTGCAACAAGCGTTACCTTTTCGCTTTTAGAAGATTCGGCCAGTGTTTCTAGATCAGTGATTGCCGAACGTATTACGTTGTTTGGATACAGTGTTCCATTTTTTACAATATCTTCAACATTGATTCGCCAATCATAGGCAAAGGCTTGATAATCATTGATCGTACTCCCTGATTTCAGATCAGCCAGTTTCTCCAAAAAAGCCTTGTAAATATTCCCCCCAACAACCGGAAGGACAACCTCATCCAAAACATCGTTCGTGTACACCGTGTTGATACTCTGTCCGGTATTGCTCAGAGCCAGATTGTTCACATCATCTCCGAAATAATTTGGTATCCACAGCTGATCCTCTGTCCCAAATGCCCCCTCCTTATACAAACGACTCGCCTTTAGCCCGGGAAGAAACATCACGTTGGAAAAACAATTTTCCACACATCCCGTCGGTATGACAGTCGGATCACTTCCTAACCACGAATCAAAGAGGATACCATCGCCCACCTTATTTCCCTTTCCCAAAAGATTCTCCGGTAAAGAAAATATCGTTCGCTTGTAATATGGTCCACTCACATCTCCCCACCAGTTTCCTCGAAGATCCAGTGGATACTGTGGTTGCCAAAAAATGAGTCCATCGACACGAGCTCCAAAGCCTGTGTTTCCTGCGATAGTATTATTGGCGATCTTCAGAACTTTACCACTGACAAATCTATAGAGATACACTCCTACCGCATTACCAGTGATAATATTGTGCTCAATAACTGCTTCAGTGACGTTATAGAGTCCGATACCAGCGTACAACGCATCTTGCACTGTGGAATTCCTCACGGTAAACGTATTTTTAAACGAAAAAAGTGCCGCTGTTCCAGGACTCGAACTACCATACAGCACAGACACATTATCAAAGGCAGATTGTCCATTATTGATAATGGCGTACCAATCCCCTCTTTGCGGTACAGTCAGAGTACCATCATTGTTTGAGTCTCCTCCATGGACATCATCCTTGAGTGAAGTAAACATTATTTTTTCTTCGGGGGTACCGATGGCCGACAACGATCCAAGAATGTTGAATGTAGTATTTTTATTATTAAATTTCACCACCACACCTGGTTCTATAGTGAGATTGGAGTTTACAAAAATCGTTTTCCCATCAAATTGTGGACGAAGGATGTAGGGACTCTCGGCCTTCGTCCATGTTGTAGACATCGTAATATCTGCCTCGACTATCGTCGGCCCGACCGCAAAAACGTTATTCTTACTGAAGAAAAAAATGCTAAAAAAAATCACTACACCAAGAAACAATCGCCTTTTCATATTTGTTATGAATCTCCCACGGGCTTACGCCCGGGAACTTACTTACGCAGATGAATCACCCCGCAGCAAGCTGCGAGGTATCAGTGATACTCTCACAACTCTGCGAATAGATTAAGCTGGTCTCTCTTTATTTGCTGGTACTGTCTCCCCTGACTCTTGACGTAGTTTCTGATGATATCCTCGTTGCCGTACTGACCGACGGTATTGACGTAGTAGCCACTGATCCAGAAGTTGCC
>JAUYFO010000060.1 GCA_030690925.1 Candidatus Moraniibacteriota bacterium | reverse complement strand
TACGAGCGCTGTGGGCGCCGAGATTTTGGACTCAGATAGCGCTTTCTTGGGAAATGATCTGGTCGGCACCGGATGTGTTGTTTGTCCCGGCCCATACCGTCCCACTCATTCATCCTAAGAAAACCGTCGTGACGATTCACGGGCTTGAGTATGAGTTTTGCTCACAGGGGTACTCATGGTGGGAGCGATTGTATATGCGGGCCTCGATTCGTTACTCGTGTCGGGTGGCCAGTACGGTTGTCTGTGTTTCGGAGAATACCAAGCGTGATGTGATGCGGCTGTATCGAATTTCTCCTGAGAAAATACGGGTGATTTATGAAGGATATGAAACCAATTTTCAAAAAAACGAGCATGATCCAATTTTCACATCGCAACCCTATCTGTTGTTTATTGGGCGGTTGGAAGAGCGGAAGAATGTGGTGCGAATTATCGAAGCTTTTGAACTTTTGAAAGAAAAGTATCAGATAGTGCACCAGCTGGTTCTGGTTGGGAAGCCTGGCTATGGCTACGAAAAAATAAAAAAGAAAATAGCTGCCAGTAAATATCGGGAGATGATAGTTGAGAAAGGCTATGTCATGGAAGGACAAAAGTGGGAGCTGCTTAAACAGGCGGACGTTTTTCTTTTTCCTACGCTCTACGAAGGCTTTGGAATTCCGGTTCTGGAGGCTCAGAGCATCGGGGTACCGGTGGTGACTTCCAATATTTCATCATTACCAGAGGTGGCTGGTGAAGGGGCGATATTGGTTGATCCGAGGAGTGTCGCAAGCATAGCCGAGGGTACTCAAAGGGTGCTTACCGACCAGAATCTCCGGGGTGGTATAATAGAAAAGGCGATGCACAATGTGCACCGTTTTGGTTGGGTGGCCTGCGCGAAGGGGATTGGAGATGTATTGTTTACGAAACATTAAACAAGAGTCATGAATGAGCAAAGGCGACAAAAGGTAGCGTTGGTACATGATTTTTTGGTGGCCTACGGCGGGGCCGAGCGAGTGTTTGAGTCGCTCTGTGAACTCTATCCCGATGCCCCTATCTACACGCTCATCTATGACGAAGAGCGGATGCAAGGGCGATTTGAGGGACGAGAGATACAAGTGTCATGGCTGGGAAAATTACCACTATTTCTTCGTAAGCGCTATCGCTTGTTTTTGCCTTTTTTCCCAGCAGCGGTGGAGAGTTTCGATTTGCGCGAGTTTGATTTTGTAGTCACTTCTTCGGGGGCGTGGAGCAAGGGGATTATCACGCGGCTCAATACGAGAAATGTAGCTTACCTACATTCGCCCATGCGCTACGCCTGGGATTATCACGAGTCCTACCTTCATGAACTGGGTGCGCGAGGGAGGCGCAGTATTTTCACCAGAATGCTCTTGAGCTATCTGCGCATCTGGGATGCTCAGGCAGCGCTCAGGCCGGATCTTTTGATCGCCAACTCTCACTTCACGGCCAAGCGGATCAAGAAATACTATCGCCGGGAGGCCGAGGTCGTTTACCCTGGGGCCCTAGATTTATGGGAAACAACCAAGCATCTGTTTCCGGAGGCAGTAAAAAGTGAGCGTTCCTATTTTCTGGTCGTCTCACGGCTGACTCGTTCCAAGAAGATCGATACGGTGGTTGAGGCCTTCAATAAATTAGCGTTGCCACTCAAAGTCGTGGGGAATGGACCGGAACAAGAGAATTTGCAAAAAATAGCCGGGAAGGATATTCATTTTACGGGATTTGTCGATGATGAGGCTCTGGCGCGATTGTATCGGGGCGCACGGGCAGTCATTTTCCCTTCAGAGGAGGATTTTGGCATGGTGGCGGTGGAGGCGCTCTCTTTCGGTACGCCAGTGATCGCCCTCGAGTACGGTGGTATTCAGGAAATAGTTACCCCGGGAGAGACTGGAGAATTTTTTCATGCTCCCGCCCCAGAGATTATTGCCGAGGGGGTACGGCGGTTTTTGGTGCGTGAAGGAACATACAGCGAAGAAAAAATGCAGTTATCGGTGGCGCAGTTTACGAAAGAAAATTTTCAAAAACAGTTGCGAACATTGTTAGAAAGTTAGAATCAGTGCTACAAGCTATGGAAATTATCGGTCATCACAAACAACGGGCAGCGCTGCGCGAGGCGGTAGAACACAAGGCGGCAGCTCAAGCCTATCTGTTTGTTGGTCCGCGTGGCATCGGCAAGAGGCTGTGTGCTTTGGAGTATGCCGCGCTCTTGGCCAGCGAACCTGATTTTATGGCGACAGAAAACAAGCCTCACCCATTTGACGTGCTGGTGCTACGACCCGAACAAGAGACTAAACGCGGCGTTGCCAAGACCAAGAATATCGCTGCCGAAGCGGTGCGTGAAGCACTGTCATTTCTTGGTCAGTTTCCGGCAGCCGGTGGTTTCCGGACGCTCATTATCGAAGATGCCCATCGACTTTCCGAGACAGCGCAGAATGTGCTCTTGAAAACATTGGAGGAGCCACCTTCCACAGCGGTGATTATTCTTGTGACGCATGAGGTGGGCGCGCTGCTTTCTACGGTGCTATCACGAGTCAAACGGGTACGTTTTGATTTTGTCCCAGAAGCGATCCTGCGCCAGGAGATCGCCGCTTCCTATAACGAACAAGAACTGGCTGATATTGCCCCATTCTTTTTTGCTTTGGGGCGGCCAGGGATGATTCTCTCCGCGCGGGAGTATCCTCAGACCTTTGCTCTGGAACGGGAACTGTTGGGGCAGTTGTTTCGGCTTTCCACTCTGTCTTCTGCTGAGCGTCTGACACTGGCAGAGAAACTTGCCCTTCATGGAGAGCGCACGATTCGCTTGCTTGAGTGGTGGTTACCAGGGCTGTATCACCAGGCCATGAAACTGGAAGAAAAGAAGGGAATCGTGCGTTTTTATAGTCTTTTAGAAGAAGTGGAAAAAACGATGCGACTCCTCAAGACGACCCAGAGTAACGCTAGACTACTACTTGAGAAGCTCTTTCTTAGTGTCTAAGAAGAACGTGAAAAATAATTTATGCTCGATGGGACAACCCTGAAAGTCTACATAAATAGGAGAATAGTATAGGTTGGTTTGCAGAGGAAGAGGCATTTTATTCAAAGTAGTACCACTGGGTATGCGTTTTCTGTGGAAATCACAATTGAAGCGGAAGCAGGGTAAACTGCTGCCGAAAAATCTTTCCGGGAAAAATACAGCGACTCGTAAGGAGCGTTTTGTGTCGCATACGGTAAAGCGTAGTACCTATACTCTTGTTCTTTTTCTGTGGTGCCTGTTTTTGGGTACGACTGGCTATCTGGTGTTGTTTTCTTCCTATCTGGCACTGGCCTCATGGCAGGTGACGGGGCTGTCGTTTATTCCGAAAAACACGTTTCAGAAGTCGGTCGATCAGGAACTAGCTCACCGGTACCTTGGTTTTATTGAGCGCAATAGATTTTTTCTCTTTCAGCCCAAAAGATTGGAGCGTTTCCTGAAAGATCAATACCCTCTGGTACAGAGAATCTCGGTGAAACGCATCTTTCCCGACCGCTTTGAAATCGCTGTAGAAGAGCGTGAAACCTTAGTCTTGTGGTGTGTCGAAGGCACTTGCGCTCATGTGCTCGAGGATGGAAGCGTTATACACATCGCCGATGTCTACCAAAAAGAAGAAAACCAGTCCCGGACACTGACGGTGAAGGATGAAAGCGGGCAGCCACTGAAGTTCGGAGCGGGAGTCTTCGATGAGAGCTTTGGAGTGTCGGTGATGGCCCTCCGGCAGGAGCTCCGTGGGCGGTTTGGGCTAGCAACAAACACCACTCTTTCTTTTTCTTCTCGTTTTGCTAATGAGTTACGAGTGCAGACCGAGGCTGGTTGGTGGGTGTATATCAACACTCGGATGCCGCTTGCCACGACGCTGGATGCTTTGGAACTGCTACTTGAAAAGGAAATCCCGAGTGAGCGCCTGGGAGAACTTGACTATATCGATCTGCGCACTGAGAATCGCATCTTTTATCGTTACCATGATGGGAGCGGGTCAGTTGGCGATAATCCCGTCAAAGTAGAAGAGGTGCAGCCTGAGAACAAAGCAGCCAAGGAAAATATGCGATAACATCAAGTACAGAGAAAAAGAGGAGTCTCCACTCCTCTTTTTGATGCTTGCTTTCCAGTGCGGGGCTTGGTTACTTAGCGAGGTCAGCTTCGGAGATGTAGTAGATGAAGAACGAGTCCCCAGCCCGATCAAGTGGGGTATAGGCCTTGAGCCAGGCATAGTTTTGCTCGCCGGGAGCCAGTTTTTTGTAGAGGCTTTCCTGATAGAAGAACGAGGAAATAGCATACCAGCCTACCTCTGGTTCCCGACTGGCCCACCAGGAAATGTGTTTGTCGCCCAAGTAGTATTTGGGGTTACTGCCACCAAAGTAGTCGACCCGGATTTTGTCGATAGGAGTTTGTGTCGGAATGGTTTTTGGTGGATTCTGACAGCCCCTCCCGTTATTTATGGCCATCCAATCTTCGCTGACGCAAGCATTGTAATGCTCCACCCATTTCTTTAGGTGTTTGAGATCCTGGCCCCAGTCGTAGTTGGAGTCGGTGACGTAGCGGTATCCCTGTGTATGACCACCAGCCGCAGCGTTGAAGTAGGAGAGGTAGCTGGGATAGGAGAGGATGGGAATAGCGACCACAATGAGCATGGTGATACCAATGATGATGCTAATCAGTTGGTGAGTGGCTGGCTCGTCGGCGTGTCGTTTGTAGAAGTTGGCCAGGGTTTTGCCAATCAGCATGTAGAGGAAGGGGAGGATAGGGAAGAGGTGACGGAAGCCGATGTTGAGGTTACCGGTGATGCTGACGTAGCTGTAAAAGAGGATGAAAAAGACACTGAGATACTGGGCGATGCGACTTTGGAAAGAGTGAGCCAGAAAGCGGCCAATCCCCTGTGACTTTTCCATGAGAAACAAGCGCGCTATGCGGTAGAGTGAGTAGCCTGTAGTGAAAAGGAGGAGTAACAGGAAAGGGAGAGTCTCTTTCAGCAGAAAAACAACAGGGAAGTACCAGGGAGAAGAAATATCGGTGACGGTGCCGAGGAAGTAGTGGGTGTTGCCTCCGGCGACCCGGGAAAAGACCATGAAAACACCAAGCAGATATTCCCCCATCGGTTTGAGGATGGGTGATTGACTCATAGTGACGACAATACCCTGTGCCGTCTCGGCAAAAACATTTTTTTGATTCAGGAAATTTTGTGCTAATTCTGCCAGTTTTTCCCCAGGCATGGCCCAGGTGTTAGCGGCATAGAGGACCCAAATGAGTATGAAACAAACCACAACACTTCCGCTGTAACCAAGCAGGTAACGCCAGACATTGCGGAGTTTGAAACGCCAGAGAGTGCGGCTGTCGGTTTTCGGTTGTTGCTCTATCAAGGCATAAAGGAGGGTAAAGAGTCCAAAGATAGGGAACAGAAGAACAGCGGAGAATTTGGTGAGTTCGGCTAGACCCAAGAACAGTCCAGAAAGAAGGATAGTCTTGGCGCTTGGGTGCTTCAGGAAACGAACAAAGAAATAGAAGGAGAAGAAAATAAAAGCGGCACTCCCGATATCGGTGGTGACGTAGTGGTTGTGAGCGATGATGTTGGGATCGAAGGCGTAGAGAGTGACAGCGATGAGTCCAGCTATCGTACCACCGAGTTCTCTCGTCCAGCGGAAAATAAAGATACCGAGGATCACCGCGATGATGATGATGGGGATGCGGGAGAAGAGGAGGATGGTATCGGCATCGTTACAGGCCAGTTCTGGCCGGGAGCAGTTGATAAACATATCACCGAGCACCCATTGTTCATTGGCTCCCGTTTGCCATTCTTTGGAAGTAAGAGGGAAATCAAGACCTAGTGGCAAGAGAAATAGGCCAGAGAGGTCTTTGAGGAGCGGGGGATGCTCGGGATTGATACGCATGTCGGCGTAGCGCACATAGCTGTAGGCAGCTGGGATATGGGCCTTCTCATCAAAGGTCATGGACTCCTGTGTGGAAACGACGAGCGAGAGGATGAAATGAAATGAGAGTATCAGTGTCACCAATAGAGCAGCGCGCTTTTTCAGGAACTCCATAGGAATGCTACTTGATAATAATTACACGTTTGTTACTCTTGTACGGCTGGAATGATGATGCTATCGAATTCTCCACCCTGATAATTTGGCCCATTCATATCGATGTGTTCGATAAAGGCATCGGGATAGAGACGCAGTATTCTGGCAGCGAGATCTTTGTTGTAGTTCAGCATAAGAAAGACCCCTCCTCGTCTGATGGTCGTGTCTTTTTCTACAATTTCAAGGTTGGCTACACGCTTATAAGTGAGGAAGTAGACAGGGTGAGCATAGACGGGGAGATCGAAACGGTTATTCTCGCCTTTTTCATTGATCAAGATATATTTGTGGGTGGTGTCGGGAAGGGTAAGAAGATAACTAGCCATGTTCCGGTAGCTTTCATTGAAAGATCCGGAAGCGTGGATGTTATTGGGGAAGAGGACGAAGTATTTGGTGAGATTGAAGGTGGCGCTGAGCGCCAAGGTAATCACCAGGATGGAAAAGAGGGCTATCTTGGTGCCGGCCTGGGAACGAATGGCTTTGTTTAAGACCCAAAAAGCAGCCATAGCGGCCATGAGAAAGACCGGCATCTGAGTACCGATGGAGCGCAGAGCATGGGGCAAGCTTTCGTCGGTGAGGAATTCTGGCATGAGCATGACAAAGAATGACCCAAGGAGAAAGGTGTAAGTGACGAGGCGGGTATCACGATCGCCTTCACGGATACGCAGGCCCAAGAGAGTGACGGTTTTCCAGATCAAGTAAAGGAAGCCAGCCAGGAAAAACGTTCCGACGAAAGGATCAAGAATGGGATAGGGTGGATAGTTGTGGCGCCAGTTCTGGTCCCCCCAGAAGTTGTATTTGAGGAGTGAAAGGGAAAAGGTTTTACCAAGCGTTGTAGAGAGATGGCCCTGGTTTACCTCGGGGGAAAACACGGAGATGTGTGAGGAACGTGAAGCGAAATCGTCGGGATGGGAGATGAAGAAGTGGTAAAGCATCGGGGTGGCAGCGATCAAGGCGCCACAAATGAACACGAGGCCGTGTTTCCAGAAACGGCGGAGGAATTGCTCGTAAGAGAGCATGAGAACTGGTAACAGGATGACGAGGATGAGGGGAGCGATCCGGAAGGCGATGTAGGTATGAAGTCCGAGACCGAAAATGAAGCCAGCAATAAGGAAGTCACGCAGCTTGTGAGAGCGGAGACCACGGAAGAAGAAATAAAAAGAGAAAGTAAGAAGGAAAGTGGTCATGATGGCCCGGAAGCCGATGCGCGAGAAATTGATAGCCCAGTAGGAGGTGGCCAGCATGAAAGCGGCCAGAAGGGCCAAGCCACGCCTGTGGAAAAGCTCTTTCCCTAACAGGTAAATACCAAGTACCGAGAGCGTACCAAAGAGAATCGAGGCGAACTTGAGGCCAGTAATGGTATTACCGAAGATGGAGATAAAAAAAGCCTGGATATTGATGAACAATCCCTCACGACCGAAGTTGGCTGGATAAAAGAGTTGATAGGTACCGGTTTCGATGGCATGGATGGCGTCGACCCCATTGGCAGCTTCGTCAGGGTAGAGACCGACCGGGATACTTTCGATGTGGTAGATGCGAACGAAGAACGCCAAGAGGATAATCCCAGTGAGCGCCATTCCCGCAAGCGAGAAGATTTTTTTCGGTGTCATGTTGTTTATTCGTTTTTGTTTTTATGGTAGAATTATAGCAAATACTGATCCAAAAGAAAAACATTTTTGCTATGGGTGCCGTGGAACGTTTTACTTCTTTTTTTGTTGGTGAAGCTTCGGTTCGAAAAACACCGGAACGCGAAGCAGCGAATGACGCTGCTTTTGAGGTGAAACCGGTGACTCTGGATGATGTGAAGCAACGTGGAATGTGGACGAACGCTAAGGGAGAAAATGTTCGAGTCAATCCCGACACAATGACTATAGAAAAGTATGCCAACGGAGGAACCATTTTTTTTGGTAGTCTGGAAGATATGCGCAAGGATTTGGAGCAAGGCCCGTATACCCTCGTTCTTTCTCAGGTAGCATCCGAAAAAACTGTTCCAGATGATGGTGATATTGTTGTTGCTGAGGCCGTTAACGACCCGATTGTGGCTGTGAGTCAGAAGGGCGGACAGAAAACAATCGATCGGGGCAAAGCTCGGGGGGCCAAAGGAGAAAGAAACAGATCCAAGAAGCAGGGTGGACGTGGAGGGAATGGTGGGCCAGGTGATGGTGATGGGACTGATGATGTTGCGGAAATGGATCGTTTACTTGCTAACGCCACTACTCCAGAGGAGACAAAAACTTTGAGTGGCGTTGCCTTTGTTCCGAACATACAGCCTTTGGCTTTGGCGAAAAAAGAAAACGTGTCACCGGCGGCAGCCCCCGCTGTTTCAAAGCCGGCAGAAGTGGTGGATATGGCAACTCATGAAACAGGGGAAGTACCGGCTCCTACTCAGGTTGAAGTTGCTCCGGAGTGGAGAAAAAAGCTCGATGAGTTTTTGGGGCGTCCAGATGGCGAAGGGTTGGCTCAGAAGATAGGAGAGATTATTGTCAGTGAACGGAAACAATTTAATATAAAAATTGTCGAGAAAATCCAAAAAAAAGGAGAATTTGTGACATCGAAGAGGGAATGGGAGACTTGGAATACAAGTATGGCGCCAGCGCTGAAGAGATTTATAGCCAAGGAATACTTTTCTTACTTGGGGATTGATGATAACACTGGAAAAAAGATCGTTGGTGGCATCAGGAGATTTTTGAATGAAGAAGCAAAAAATTCATCAACCCAAGGGGACGATGTGTTTGAACAAAGGAGAATGCCCAAAGATGTGGTCTATTTGGGAGAAAAAGAATATGAGGCGTTGGTAACCGAGGCAATAGCGG
>JAUYFO010000045.1 GCA_030690925.1 Candidatus Moraniibacteriota bacterium | reverse complement strand
TTCTCCAGGGACGGAAGTCTTTGGTGACAGAGCGTACTAAGCGGGAGAAGTTGTCTGTGGCCAAACTTAAGAACATGCACCGTTTGGCGAAAGTTCTTTCTTGCCTACCGTATTTGCGCATGGTCGGGGCGACGGGTAGCTTGTCTATGAAGCACGGTGCCCGGGGGAGTGATTGGGATATGTTTATCGTGCTTCAAAGTGGCAAGATCTGGATCGGACGGACGCTGCTGACCCTGTTCCTTCATAGTATTGGCAAGCGCCGCCATGGTAAGAGGATCAGTAATCGAGCCTGCCTTAACTATTTCGTGACCGATGACCATCTGGAAATCGCCACCAAGGATCTTTTTTCTGCTCACGAATATCGTTTTCTTATCCCACTCCTATCTTTCCCCCTGTTTCAGATTTTTGAGCTTAAGAATCGCTGGATTCGTGGCTACAAACCGAATTTTTCATTGACCGTCTTGCCCCATCTCTGGCTCGTCAAAGAGAGTGTGTTTGGAATACGGGTGCGCACGTTTTTGGAGCAGGTGTTTGACTTGTTTCCTCTCGAAGTTTGGCTTTCAACCTGGCAGAAAAAAATGATTGCCCGTAACCCCAAGACCCATCTGGAAGGGAGCTTGATCGAAGTAAGCGATCAGACACTGGTGTTTCTCCCCAGCCCGCGCGGGCCACGCGTCTTTCAGAAATTCAAGGAGCGTCTTAGTGTATGAGACATTATTCTCAATCTCACCGCAGATTGAGAATAATGTCTTGAAAAGTATGGTATACTGTAGGCAAAGACCGAGAGAAGAAAACGCAAAAACAGACATCAAAACTGGATCGTATGTCGAAATTTTTTTATACTGCCAAAAATTCTCTCACGGGAGAAACTTCGGGCGGAGAAATGGAGGCGCAGGATGAGAAATCTCTGGCCGCCGACCTTCGGGCTTCCGGGCTATTGCTCACATCTTCTCGTGAAGAAGTCATTGCTTCTGGGATCCAGATCAAGTTTTTTGATCGTTTTCGTAGAGTACCCCTGAAAGAGAAGATGACCTTCACCCGTAACCTGGCAGTGATGGTTTCTTCGGGGCTGACGGTTTCACGTGCGGTGCACAATTTGAGCTTACAGACAAAGAATAAGGTGTTCAAAGAAATCCTTGACAGCGTCAATGATGATCTCCAGTCGGGCAAGACTCTTTCCGAGGGTTTCGGGCGCTACCCAACGGTTTTCAATGAGTTGTTTGTCAACATGCTTTACGTTGGTGAGGTGAGCGGAAACCTGGAAGAAGTGCTGGAAATTCTGGCCCTCCAATTGGAAAAGGAAAATGACCTGCTTTCCAAGGTGCGGGGGGCTCTCATCTATCCAGCGGTTATCGTGGTGGCCATGATCGGTATCGCAATCCTGATGTTGGTCTATATCCTCCCGAAGATCACAGGAGTTTTCAAGGATCTCAATGTCGAATTACCAGCTACGACCCAGGTGATTATGGCTATCAGTGATTTCATGATCAATCATTCCTTTATCACCATAGGGCTCAGTGTGATATTGGTGGTCGGGACGAAGATTTTTGCAGGAACAGTTCCTGGTAAGCGTTTTTTCGGTTTTGTGTTTGTGCGCCTGCCGATAATTGGTAATATCGTCATCAAAGTCAATTGCGCTCGCTTTTCACGTATTTATAGCTCGTTACTCAAAAGCGGTATTTCGGTGGTTAACGCACTGACCATTGTCTCCAAGACGCTGGCCAACCCCTATTATAAAGATGCTTTTGCGGAGGCTATTGCCGGAGTGCAGAAAGGGGAAGAGCTCTCCAAGATTATTGGTAAGTATCCCGTCATTTTCCCTCTCCTGGTGCCACAGATTCTCGAGGTAGGGGAGGAAACGGGTAAGACCGAAGCCGTTTTGCAGCGCTTGGCGGAGTTCTACGAGGAGGAAGTGTCGCAGATTACCAAGAACATGTCCTCGATTATCGAACCGATACTCATGCTATTCATCGGTGGTGGTGTGGGATTCTTTGCAGTGGCGATGTTGCAACCGATGTACAGTGTCCTCGGCAGTATCAAATAGGCATCTTCCGAGCGTTATCATAAAGAAAAATAAACAATGTCGCACTCTTTGCTTACGATGCTTTCTGCTAAACAGAAGGGCTTTACCCTGATAGAGTCGCTAGTCTTTCTGTTTATTTTTGCTTTAATCAGCGTTGTTTTTTTTCAGACTTACTCTGTCGGGACGCGGATGATTATCGAATCCAAGAATCGTCTTGGGGCGACCGCACTCGCCAATCAGAAGATGGAAATTATCCGCAGTATTGACTATGACGCCATTGGGACGACCAGTGGCATACCTGCCGGTGACTTACTCGAAGATGAGGCGATCAGCGTCAATACGGTGCGCTATACGGTACATACTTTCGTACAGTATGTAGATGATAGTTTTGATCGAAAAGTATCAAGTAGCCCGCCCGATACCATTCCTACGGATTACAAACGAGTGCGGATTACGGTGGCTTGGGGTGGCCTCGGGACTGATCAGTCTGTAGTGATTTTTGGGAATTTTTCACCCAATGGCGTTGAGGCTTCGAGCGGGGGCGGTGTGCTGTCAATCAATGTGCTCAATGGTGCCGGTGTCGGGGTTTCTGGGGTCAGTGTTCATATTGTCAATAGTGCTTCTGGTATCAATACAACTGGTGCGACCGATGTCACGGGTAACTTGACCCTGCCAGGAGCCCCAGCCGGATCTCAGAACTACACTATTTCAGTTTCGAAGTCTGGGTATTATGGGGCGACTACCTATCCACCGTATCCCACCACAGCCTATGACCCTACGGACATCCATGCGTCGGTAGTCGCTGATCTACTGAACCAGAAGACGATTGTGATGGACCAAAGTTCCGATATTATGCTGACCACGGAGGATCCTTTTGGGACTGCTGTTTCTAGTATTGGCTACACAGTAGCTGGCGGACGGGTGTTGGGTCGAAATTATACCAGCTCAGCCAACGTCTACGGGTTTTCTCAGACGGGGACGACCAATGGTTCTGGCACCGCAAGTTATGCCGATGAAAGTCCAGGACAGTATACGATTACGATTAATAATGTTAATTATGAGTTCTATAAACTGACTCCTGAGGACACGACGGTCAATGGCTTTACGGCTTTAGCCGGTGTGGCCGCCGATGTTACAGCAGTGCTCCTTGATAAGAATATTGGCTCGGTGAAAGTCCTGGTAGAAAAGCAGTCTGACAATAGTCCGCTCGCAGGGGCCAGTGTGCAGCTCACCAATGCTACGTTGCTCTATGACGCTACCGTCACGACAGATCAGTATGGCTACGCCTATTTTCCGACAGCGCTTCCCGGTTTGGTCGCTGGTACGTATGATGTCGCCGTGATGCTTAGTGGATATACGAACGCTTCCAGCACCGTTACCATCAATGGTGTGTTGGTACAGGAAACCATTGGTATGGTACCGAACTAGAAATCTATGCACTTTTTTTCCAAAAAACTGAAGGCCATGACGTTGATGGAGATGCTGGTGGCGATTGCTATCACTCTTATTGTTATGGAAGGCATGACCTATTTGTTCCTCAAGACCTGGGATACCAACAAGTTTATCTTGGAGGAGGGGTTGGCTTCAGCGGCTGCTTCGCGGGCAACGAACAAGCTCATCATTCAACTACGTGGCGTGCAGCAGGCCGATGATGGCAGTTACCCCCTCCGATCAGCTGGTGACTTTGATGTCGTTTTTTATGGTGATGTTGATGATGATGCTGCGGTGGAAAAAGTACACTACTACCTTGACTTGGATACTGATCAGTTGATGATGGGGGTAAGTGATCCGCTCGCTACTAATCCGGTCACGTATCCGAACGGTGATGCTGCGGTATCGGTAGTGACCAACTTCGTAGTCAACGAGAGTGATAATCCTTTGTTCCTTTACTACAATGCTAACTATCCGAGTGACACGACCAATAACCCTCTTACCACGCCGGCTAATGTCGGTAATATCGAAATGATTCGGGTACATTTGCTTATTAACATCGACCCAGTACATGCCCCAAACAACGTGAATATCGAGTCTTTCGTTGATCTGCGTAATCTCCACGACTATGAATAAACAAGAGTCCTCAATGTTACGTGGTTCGGCCTTGGTTTACGGCATGGTCATTATGTTTATGGTGTCGATCGTTATGACCTCGATTATTGGTTTTGTAGCGTCACAAACGAAGTATTCGTTGCAAATCCATGCTCGAGAGCAGGCCTTTCAGATTGCGGAATCAGGCATCCATTTTTATCGTTGGTACTTGGCCCACCAAACAGAGGGACGGACGGCATCACAGGTGGCAACTTTTTGGGGCAGTAGTCCCTACGGGGTAGGGACGCCGTATGATGTGGAGTACACCGATCCGGGAGGGAGCCCTATTGGTATGTATCGGCTTATTGTCACGCCACCAGAGACTGGCTCGACAACCGTGACTGTCGTGGCGTCCGGTTGGACCTACCGGTATCCGGCTGATATTCGCATTATCACGGTGCGTTTTAGACGCCCCTCCTGGAGTGAATATGCCGTTTTGTCCAATGACAACATCCGTTTTGGTACCGGTACAGAAGTTTACGGCAAGATTCATTCCAACGGGGGCATTCGGTTTGATGGTATTGCCCACAATATCGTCACCAGCGCACTCTCAGACTATAACGACCCTGATCATACTGGGAATAATGAGTTTGGAGTACACACCCATAGTGGCACGACGGACCCGCTGCCTCCGGCCGCTGTACCGGATCGACCGGATGTTTTTATGGGTGGACGCTCATTTCCGGCAGTAGAGACTGACTTTAATGGTGTTCTGGGGGATCTCTCTTATATGAAGGGTCAGGCACAAGCAGGTGCTGGTGGGAGTTTGTACTTTAGTAATACTGGGCAGGGACGTCATATTATTCTCAAGACCAACGACACCTTCGACATCCGAACGGTTCAGAGTTTCAATGCCTCAACCAATGAAATCATCAACTATAGTGGTAGCTGGGTAACGTATCCGATTCCCAATGATGGTATTATCTATGTCGAGAACAATGTTTGGGTTGAGGGGACGGTCAATGGGCGTCGAGTGACCATAGTAGCGGCCAATCTCATTTCCGCTGCCAGGAAAACCATGTATCTCGGAAAAGATATCCGTTATACCAACTATGATTGTAGCGATATGATTGGTCTCATTGGTCAGCAGCATGTCGAGGTCTACCGTCAGAGTAACGATGTTTTGCGTATTGATGCTTCACTGATTGCTCAGTTGGGCCGGGTGGGCCGGGCCAATTATACCGGACCTTATGCCATCCGTGACACCATCACAGTCTATGGGGCTATTGCCAGTAACCAGCGCTATGGTTTTTCGTGGATTGATATGCTCGGAAACCATGTTTCTGGATACCGTAATCGTAATCTTTATTACGATAACAATTTGCTCTACTGTCCGCCACCGTATTTTCCGACTGGCACTCAGTATGAGATGGATTTGTGGAAAGAATAGTTATGCAGACAGATGGCATGGTCGATGGGAGTAGTAAAATTGTGGTATGATACAAAAGCAGAAAAACAAAAAAGATGAATATCCTGCGGAAAAAAATTTTTGATTTATTCCCGAGCTCTTTCGGTCTTGATTTGAGCGACCTCTCTATTAAGGCAGTGTGGTTGGATCGGGTGGGTACCCATGATTCGGTGGAGAGTTTCGGATCAGTCCCGCTCGCTTTTGGTAATGTGGTTGATGGTGAAATTATCAATGCTGAAGCCGTGAAGAGTGCCGTTATGAGTCTGTTGGAAAAAGTCGGCCCGAAGAAGATCAGAACGCGTCAGGTTATCTGCTCTCTTCCGGAGACCAAAGCCTTTCTGCGTATTATTACGTTGCCCAAGATGGAGGCAGAAGAGGTAAAAGAAGCTATCAAATGGGAAATCGAAGCCAATATCCCGCTCACGCTTGATCAGGTCTACTATGATTGGCAAATTCTTGATATTAACTTGACCCAAGAGAAAGCAAAGATGAATGTCTTAGTTGTTGCGGTGGCGCGCAGTGTGGTGGATCAGTTTGCTACAGTACTGGAGAGTGCTGGGCTGGAAGTAGTGGGACTCGAGACGGAATCGATTGCTCAAGCACGCAGTCTCCTTCCCGAAAAACATGAGAAGAATACCACCCTCATTGTTGATATCGGTGACCGGCGTACTAGTTTTCTCATCGCTATTGGTAGTACCCCGTGTTTTACTTCGAGTGTGCCGCTGTCTTCCCAAATGATCACCGAAGCTATCTCCAAGGAGATGAAAATTTCTTTCGATGAAGCGGAAGCTATCAAGATCAAACATGGCTTGGGGTCACTGGCTCTCAAGAGTCCGATTCTCAAGGCTGCCGAACCGGTGCTTGAGAACATGGCGGTGGAAATTGAGAAATCGATTGATTTTTATCTCAACAATCTCGGATATTCCAGCGCTATTGATGCCATCGTACTCTGCGGGGGTGGGTCCAACATGAATGGTTTGCTACCCTATATGACCAAGCGCCTTGGTCGCACGGTAGAGTTTGGCAACCCTTGGGTCAATGTCGGTTTGGGTCGAGAGATTCCGCTCATCGATCGCAATCGTTCGGTACAATATTCCACTGCCATTGGATTGGCATTAAGAGGTTTAGACGAATATGAAGACTTTGCTTAACCTCCTCCCTGAAGAGAGGAGGGCCGCTATTCAGAAACATCTCCGCTCCCGTTTTCTCTTGTGGCAGCTGTTTTTACTGTTTGTGCTCGAAGTATTTTATCTCGCTATTGTGGTGAGTATCTACCTGGTGCTCGACTTTCAGCAGCGAGCTCTTCTAGCGACCGGAGAGAATGGGACACTTTCTTCACCGGCCGAAGAGCGACGACTGAACGAATACGAAGAGAAAATCAAGGAGACCAATGAATTAGTGGGAGTCATTGGCAAGATTGACCGTTCCCATCGATATTTCTACAAGGTGTTCGTGCTTTTGGACCTCCTCCTGCCTCCGGGCGTGACAATCGATCACATACAGACCAAGGAGTACACGTTGTCGGTTTTCGGGCGGGCAGCCAAACGAGAAGACCTGCTGCTGTTGGATCAGAAACTGAAGAGTGCCGAGGCCTGCATCGCCACAGTTGATATTCCTATTTCCAATCTCTTTTCCCAGGAAAATATTGATTTTCAGATGGATCTGACTTTGGTTCCTGATTGTTTGAAAAAAGATACCTTATGAATACCGGCACACAACAGTATCGTCACCACTTTCCCTTACTAGTCATGTTTGCTCTCTTTATCGGCATGGGACTCATTGCCTGGTTTGGGATAGTGCCTTTTCAGGGATTTATTACGGAAAAAGCTGATAGTATTCAAGAGTACTATGCCTCGCGGGAAAATCGCCAGCGCCAGATCGCCAAATTGCCAGAACTACAGGCGCAGTACGAAAGTATCACCGCTGATGAAGAGACGCTCCATATTTTACTGAACGAGAAAAAGATTGTCGATTTTGTGAAGACGCTGGAACGTTTGGCACAAGAAACCCGTACCCAAGTAGCGATTCAGGCTAAAAGTAAGGATGTTATTGAGGAAAAACAGACCGCCAAGGGAGGGGCCAAGAAGGCACCTTCCAAAGTGGATGCTGATCCTGATACCCCCGGAGCTCAGGATAAGGCCCCCGCCACCATTCTCGAGTCTGTTCCCTATGATCGTTATCTGCATGTGAACGTGGTGGTAACAGGGCAGTACCGAGGGGTGGTTTCCTTTCTCCACAAGATGGAAACACTCGCCTTCGGGATTGATGTGATTGGGCTGAGTGTCAGAGTGCTGGATGCGGAGGAAATCTCGACCAAAGTCAGTGCTCCGGGGAATAATCCGTTTTCTATCTTTCCACAGGAAGCCCCCACTTCCGGTGAGGGTACGGATATCGTGAGCACTCCTCCAGAAGCGGTGACTCCTGTTGGTTCCCTGGAAGCGACCTTTGATACGGTGGTTTATTTGAGTAAACAGGAATAAGTATGAAACTGCCACATATTCCAAAAAAGTTCAAAAAGTTCTTCTCGTTTAAGGAGTGGATGTTCTTCTGGTACCGCCACTACAAGGGCATGTTTTTTGTTGGTTTTCTAGCGGTAGTGGCTCTTGGCAGTTTCTTCTGGTACCGCAATCTCTACCAGTATCATTGGAGTGATGAGCGCAAGCAAGCATTTCTGGAGCAGCATTTCAAGGAAACCGTATTCCAGGAAAAAGCCTTTCGCGATACCGTATATCATCTGCAGGAACGCTCCCGTATTCACGATGCTACTCCGAATTTGACCCGGGAAATCTTTTTGAGTAACGCTGAGAAGCAGTAGATGCGGTATTGACGACCAACTGTTTTCGGGGTACAGTACTCAAGTTATGTCCCCGATGACCCGTAGACAAAAGTTCAGTATCTTGTTTCCCAACGCTCCAGCTTTCCGTCTCAAACAGATGGAAGAGGCGTTGTTTTCTTCCGTGTTTCATGGTTTTGCTGATGTCTCCAACATGCCGCTTGCCATGCGCGAGACACTGACCAAAGAATTGCCCTGGCTTGCGGTTACGGCAGTGCAGGTGTTCGAAAGCGTCAAGAAGGACACGTTTAAAGCGGTGGTTGCGGTAGAGGGGAAGAAACGGGTGGAAACGGTACTGATGAAAAACGCTCGTGGACAGTGGACAGTGTGTGTCTCTTCTCAGATTGGCTGTGCCATGGCCTGCACCTTCTGCGCTACTGGTACCATGGGCTTCACTCGTAATCTGACAGCCGATGAAATCGTCGATCAGGTGCGGTTCTGGATTTATTTCTTAAGAAAAAAATCCATCCTGTTCTCGACTCTGAGGCCCGGACTCGAAGAGAGGGATTCGCGGGGCGGAGCTGAAGATTTTGAATCGCGCATTAGCAACGTCGTCTTCATGGGTATGGGGGAGCCGTTGGCTAATTATGAACAGGTCAAGGAGGCACTGCGTCTCCTTCTTACTTATACTGATATCGGTATGACTCGTATTACGGTGTCGACGGTCGGGCTACTCCCCATGTTGCGCAAGCTCTTGAGCGATCCGGCTTGGCCGGCCGTGCGCTTGGCCGTATCGGTCCACAGTGCTGATAGCGATACCCGGAAACGGCTCATGCCGAGTTCTTATGATGGATTTCTCGATGGTCTGGTCGCTTGGACGGAAGAATATTTTCAGAAGTTTGAAAGTCGCCGGCGTCATCTGACCTTCGAATATGTTATGTTATCCAAAATCAATGATACACAGAGGCATGCGGAGGCGCTCATCCGTTTTGCTCATAGGGTCGGCAAGGTGCGGATTAATCTCATCCCCTACAACTTTACGGGCAGTGTCTATAGAGACAGCCTCCCGGGTGACTTCGAGCGTTTTCAGCAGCAGCTGGAGGTTGCTGGAGTCGTCGTGACGCGCCGTCGCACCATGGGGGATGACATTGCTGCCGCCTGTGGCCAACTCATCGTGGAGAAAAATGTGACACCCGCAATAGTATGACCGAGAAATTTTTTATCAAAACCTTTGGTTGCCAGCAGAACGTGGCCGATTCCGAGCGCATCGAGCAGTTTTACCGTTCGCGGGGATTTTTGCCAGCCGAAACACTGGAGGAAGCCGATGTTTTGATTCTCAATACTTGCGTCATCCGGGATAAAGCCGAGGAAAAGGTCTATGGCATGGTGCGTAGTTTGACAGAGCGGCTGGGAGACAAAACGCCACGCATCGTTATCACCGGCTGTCTTATTGGTGCGGCGGTGCGCGAACCGTCGGGGAAATTGATGAAGCGGCTGATGAAGCGTCTACCGGAGGCTGAATTTCTACCATTAGAAGAAGTGGGCTTCGAGCATACACCGGTGCGAGCCAAAGGCCAGATGGCTTCGATTGTCATCTCAAATGGCTGCAACAACTACTGTGCTTTTTGTATTGTGCCCTTTTCTCGAGGCAAAGAACGCTCCCGTGCTTTTGCCGATATCGTAGCCGAGGTCAAACAGGCGGTGGCCGATGGCTACACCGAGGTGACACTCTTGGGGCAGAACGTTAATTCCTACGGAGCAGATTTCTTACTGGAAAAAATTAAAGAAGGAGAAGAATATGAGCTGCCTGGTGGCCAGAAAGTGCAGCCCATCATGGTCAAGCACCTGAACCGTCACCGTATCCCGACGCTGTTTCCGTACCTGCTCGAGGGCGTCGCTCTCATTCCTGGGCTTAAGAAAGTTACTTTTATCTCGTCGAACCCATGGGACTTTTCTGATAAACTAATCGATGTAATGGCTCGGCATAAAAATGTTGATCGCGTGCTCCATCTCCCAGTACAGTCGGGGAGTGATGCTGTCCTCAAGCGCATGAACCGCTGGTATACTCGCACAGAATACTTGTCCCTGGTGGAACGGATCAAAAGTAGGATTCCTGATATCCAGTTGACCACCGACATCATCGTCGGTTTCCCAGGAGAGACCCGAGCCCAATTTGAGGAGAGTGTCGACCTGGTGAGGCGAGTCGATTTTGCCAAAACATTCATCGCTTGGTACTCGCCTCGGCCAGGCACCACCGCTACCAAAGGCTTGGGCGATGATATCCTCATCGAAGAAAAACAGCGCCGTTTTCATGAACTGGATGCGGTGGCCTTTAAGGGAAAAAAATCTTTAAAAATGGCTTTATAAAGGTGTATATTGAGTATTTGCTCTTGACAAAACGCTATTTTAGGCGTATAATTGAGAGTAAGTGGTCGCCGTGGCTGCTTTTTTTTGGATGTCTTATGTTCTTTACTGCCGTGGCAGTTTTGGTGGTCGTGGTCGTTATTGCGACCATGAGGTCGGTACCTATTCCATGAAACTTGCTTTTTCTTTTTGGCCGTTGGTTGCGTAATGCGACAGGCGGCCTTTCTCTTTGCCAAAATGAGCGTTATAATGTAGCGAGAACTCAACTTTCTCTATTTATTTTATGGTGAAAAAACCGTTACTACTCATGTCCTGGAACGTCAACGGGATTCGGGCAGTCCACAAAAAGGGACTGTTTCTGTCGTTTATCGAAAAGTACCAGCCTGATATCTTGTGCCTACAAGAAACCAAAGCTCTGCAAGGTCAGGCGGAAATTGATCTGCCACAGTACGAAGAGTATTGGAACTCGGCGAATCGCAAGGGCTATTCCGGAACCGCTCTCTTCACCAAAGAGAAACCGCTGGCAGTCAGGAATGGTTTTCCAACACATATCATCAAGAAGTTCCAGCTCGTTTCCGATAGTTATGGTGATCCAGCTTCCGAGGGGCGGGTGATCGCGGCAGAATTTGCAGACTTCTACGTCGTGACGGTCTATACGCCTAACGCCAAAGAGGATTTGAGCCGAGTGCCACTGCGGCATACCCAGTGGGATCCAGCCTTTCTTTTTTATTGTCAGGAGCTGCAAAAGAAAAAACCAGTTATTTTTTGTGGTGACTTGAATGTGGCTCATACCCCCGATGACCTGGCCAATCCCAAGGGGAATGTCGGCAAGCATGGTTTTACCGACGAAGAACGAGCAGGATTCCAAAATTTTATCGATGCTGGTTTTGTCGACACCTTTCGTTTGTTTCAACAGGGAAGTGGTCACTACAGCTGGTGGTCACACTTTGCTAACTCTCGCGCTCGCAATGTTGGCTGGCGGATTGATTACTTTCTGGTGAGTGCATCGCTTCAGTCACGAGTGAAAGAAGCCTTTATCCTTCCTGAAGTATTCGGTTCTGATCATTGCCCTGTCGGCGTGGTTATTTCGTAGGCGTTTGTATTTGGCGGATTTTTTATGACAGAACACATCAATCATATCCCTTTGGCGGAACGGATGCGGCCCAAGACCGTGGATGAATTTTTCGGACAGGAAAAGATCTTTGGTGAAGGGTCGTTTCTCCGGGAAGCGGTGCGTCAGGGGAGCGTACCATCACTTCTCTTTTGGGGACCACCGGGGAGTGGCAAGACCACTTTGGCCCGGCTTTTGGCAGGGGAGCTCTCGGCGCAGTTTGTGCAATTTTCAGCTGTTAGTAGTGGCAAGAAAGACTTACAAGTGGTGCTGGAGCAGGCCAAAGAAAATCGTGCGGCAGAGAAACAGACGATTCTGTTTCTTGATGAGATACATCGTTGGAACAAAGCGCAGCAAGATGCACTGTTACCGTATGTCGAGAACGGGACTATTATTCTGATTGGGGCAACGACCGAAAATCCTAGCTTTTCCGTGAATAGCGCTTTGCTTTCTCGGACGCGGGTATTGGTACTTGAGAAATTGGCGCCCGGCGTTATCAAGCGAGTACTGAACCGTGCTCTCAAGGAGGATACGTTTTTCGTCAAACAAAAAGTAACTGTGGAGGAAGGGGGTCTGGCGTTTTTGGCTGAAGCTTCAGGCGGCGATGCCCGGCAAGCGCTTTCAGCTCTGGAGGCTTGTGCCATGCGAGCCAAGAAGATATCGGTGGCACTAATCGAAGAAGTGATGGCCCGTTCGCACCTGCTCTACGACAAAGGTGGTGAATGGCACTACGATGTCATTTCGGCGCTGCACAAATCGATGCGCGGTGGTGATGCTGATGCCTCCCTCTATTATCTGGGACGGATGCTCGAGGCCGGGGAAGACCCACTCTATGTGGCGCGGCGCTTAATTCGTTTTGCATCCGAGGATGTCGGCTTGGCCAATTCGTTTGCTTTGCCACAGGCAGTAGCGGCCATGGAAGCGTGCAAGCATATCGGCATGCCCGAATGCGAGATGAACCTGGCCCAGGCAGTGGTGTACCTAGCCCTATCGAAGAAATCCAGTGCTCTCTATATGGGCTATGGAGCAGTGAAGGCCGATATTGCTCAGTTTCCCAATGAACCGGTACCACTTCATCTGCGTAACGCTCCTACCAAACTGATGAAAAGTCTCGATTATGGCAAGGGGTACAAATACACTCCGGATTTCAAGGATACTAAGGAGGCGGCTCAGGAGTATCTGCCCGAGCGTCTCCGAGGACGGAAGTATCTTGATATTTTAGACAAAGATAAACCGTCCGTGTCAAATGATTTATCTTAGACACCGTAGCTCCTCCGTTTGAATGATATATTTTGACACCGTAGGCGTGATGATTTTTTTCTTGTTTTGGTTCACCTCGACCGGTAAACCATCCTTCTTCTGATGAGCCTTGTAGAGAA
>JAUYFO010000043.1 GCA_030690925.1 Candidatus Moraniibacteriota bacterium | reverse complement strand
TCTGGAGAGGTGATGTAGTCGGCAAAATGAGGCACATTGACGGTCTGGATAGAGTCAAGGAAGATCAAAAACGACAAAATACCTTTGTAAGCAGTCTGTTCTTCGGGAGTGAGGTCGGCATGAAACATGCGGGCGTCATCTTTGAGGCCGGAAACCTTTTCTGGCACCCAAAAATTGCCCACCATAACCTGATACAGCGATTTGGCCCAAGGATATTTGGTGGCATTCAAGTTAAAGAGGCCGGTGGTAGCCCCTTTAATGATAGTTCTTACCTCTACGGCGTCATTCCCCTGGGGATTGAACATGAGGTTCCTTTGCATTTCTTCGGTCATAAATTGAGAAGAATAGTGAATTGAGAATAGAGAATCGAAAGAGGATGATTTTCGCTAGGGCTTTATTTTGAGTGCGGAATCTTGATTTATGATTCTTAATTCCAGATTCTGTTTTGGTTAGCCGCTACAGCTGACGCAGTCTTCTTTGACCTCAGCCGAGAGACTGCGCACATAGTAGACGGTTTTGATGCCCTGTTCCCAGGACTTGACGTAGTAGCCATAGAGTTCGGCTGGACTGACTCGGGAAGGGTCAATCATCCATTCGAAGGAAATAGACTGATCAACCCAAGGATAGATAACGGCCATCATGTCGATGACATCGTTCATGTCCATACTGATGTACTCTTTGTAGTACCAGAAGTTCTCTTTGGAGAGTTTGGGGGCGACGCGGAGCGTTGGAGCCGACAAATTAGTCTCAACGAAGAATTTCTTGTAGATCGGTAGGAGAGCGGCGGTCGTACCAACCACACCGGCCGTCGAAGTGTTGGGAGCGGGAGCGGTGTGGTAGGCGAAGCGCACCCCGACGGTCTGCATATCAGCAAAGAGCTCTTTCCACTGGGCGCCATGGGGCGTATTTTTCTCAAACCAAGCACTTTCTCGACCCAGCAGGACGCCTTTGGAGTACTGACTGCCAGGATAGAGTTCGTAGGTTCCTCGCTCCTTAGCCAGATCGATAGAAGCACGGTAGGTGTAGTAGGTATAGCGTTCAAAGAGCCGATCAACCTCCGCACGGGCTTCCGCACTGTCATAGGCCAACTTGTGGGTGGCCAGGTATTCCGCCAAGCCTAGGTAACCCAAACCAACGCTGCGATAGCGCTTGGAAGTACGCTCAGCTTCTTTGATAGGGTAATAGTTTAGGGTAACCACGTTGTCCAAGACGCGCATTACTACCGGAAACACATCGGCAATGACTGCTTCTTCGAACACGGTGGCGATATTGATGGAGGCCAGGTTGCAGACTATCAGGTCGCCTGGCTCATAGCGGATGATAATCTTGCCATCCTCGATGGTTTCTTCGATAAACCGAGTATCAGAGGTGTTTTGACAGATTTCGGTGCACAGTTGGGTAGAATAGATGTTGCCCACGTGTTGATTGGGATTGAGACGGTTCACCGTATCACGGAAGAACACATAGGGCATACCGGTTTCCACGGTCGATTTGAGGAATTTCTTGAAGATATCCTTGGCTTTAACGACCTTTTTCATGGTGATGCGCTCATCTTGCTCAAGCGTGAGGTAGAAAGCCTCGAAGGCTTTGCTAAAGGTGTCCTGGAGGCGCTTGCCATAGAGACTTTCAATCTCGTGTGGGTCAAACAGGGTAATATCAGCGTCCTCCTTGAGCCGTTTCATGAATAGGTCAGGAATAGAGACGGCGGGAAAAATATCGAAAGCCTTGGCTCGGATATCGCCTGTTTCGGTCTGAAGATCGAGAAAATCGTGGATATCGAGGTGCCAGATATCGAGGGTGACGGAAATGGCGCCCAGGCGTGAGCCGAGTTGATTGACCGCCACGGCAGTATCATTAATCACCTTGACCCAAGGGTTGACGCCGCCAGACATACCTTTGACACCACGGATAGAGCTGCCACGGGAACGGATGTTTCCCAGGTAGACACCGACGCCACCGCCGAACTTGGAAATCTGAGCCATATTCTCTACCGCATGGTAGATAGCGCGTAGGTCATCGTTGATATTAATCTTGAAACAGCTGGAGAGTTGATGGTAGTTGGTACGGGCATTGAGGAGGGTCGGGGTCGGGAGGGAGATACGCTGTTCGGAACAGTGCTTGTAGATCTGGAGGGCAAAAGCCAGGCGGTTTTCTGCTTTTTCCGGAATGGCCAGGAACAGAGCTACCGACATGTACATCTCCTGAGGAAGTTCGTGAATGACCTTGTTGGGATTGAGAAGGTAGCGCTTGATAAAAGAAACGATGGTCGTGTATTCATAACTCTGGTCAGTGTCTTTGGAAAGATGTCTCCCGGCCGCAAGAATGTCTTCGGCGGTATAGTAGGTATAGAAATCTTTGTAATACAGACCACGCTCAATATAATCATCAAACAATTTTTTGTAAGACTCGGGAGTGTAGATATCCTTTTGTTCCAAATGACGATTCTTGATAGCCTGTTTGTAGAGGTCACCGAGGAGAATACGCGCTGCAATGTTTTGCCAAAAAATATTTTCTATAGTGACCAGGTCAACACATGTTTTGACGAGGAGTTTACTAATGTCAGCGGTTTTAATTTCATCAACGATATTTTTTTTGAAGGTCTCGATCAGTTCTTCGAACGTACACTCCTTTTCATAGCCCACCACCGCTCGATCAAAAACCGTTTTGATTTTTTTGACATCAAAAAGCTCTTTCGATCCATTGGCCTTGGTCACTTTCATTGAGTGCCGCTCGAACTGCTCAATCAGTTTTTCTTTCAGTTCATCACGCTTCTCATTCTGTTTTTCACGATAAAGGATATAGGCCTTGGCGATCTCGTATTTACTTTCCTTCATCAGGTGCTTCTCGACGAGATCCTGGATCTTCTCCACAGAAGGAATATGGCTGTCAGTGCCGCTTCCGCAGGAGATTATGAGATCAGCGATCACTTCGTCGGTCATGCTAGGGATGAACCCTTTTTCCGTTTCGCCGGTAGCATCACAGGCCAGAGTAATGGCGGTTTCAATGCGGGAGCGATCAAAACTTACCACCTCACCATCACGTCGTTTGATTTGATCCAGAGTCATAGCAGTGCCCCTTTTATTTTTTTAGTATGGTCATTCCCCCCATCTTGTACGTGCCAATCTACTTAGTTCCAAGCCTTTTTTCTACTACGGTCCAATCAATCGTTGGTATGAAGGACGCGATATAGTCCGCACGCTTGATACCATAGTCAGTGATATAAGCGTGTTCCCAACAATCCATAGCAAGGAGCATGGTGGTATCGACCATATGTCCCTCATGGTGATCGCCAATCCAAGCATGGAAGAGTTCTTTGGTAGCGTTATCTTCTAGCAGGACCACCCATCCAATGCCACGAATGGTTCCAAGTTTGCTGAAACTTTCTTTCCAAGCATCAAAGCTTCCCCATGTTGCGACTACCTTTTTCCCGAGCACCGAATCCGCTGAGAAGGACTGGTTTTCTTTGGTCATGTTGGCGAAATACAACTCGTGCATGCGCATGCCATCAAATTCCCATCCGAGGCGACGCCTGAGCTCGTAGTACTCAGGTGTGCTCGCTTCCAGTGTGTCGAGTTTTTCCATGAGCAGATTGGTGTTCTTCACGTAGCCTTCGTAAAGAGTGAAGTGATTGGTGAGCATGGTATCGGAGAAACCAGGCAAACCAAGGAGGTGCTTGAAATCCTTGGCAGTGTATATATCGGCCATAGTATTTATTTTTTGGATTTAGATTTTTCCGACGAGATCGATACCAGGCTTCAACGTCTTCCCGCCCTTCTTCCAATTGGCGGGGCAGACTTCTCCGCCGTGAGTGCGCACGAATATGGCCGCCTCGAGTTTGCGTAGCAGCTCATCGGCTGAGCGTCCGACATTGTTGGCATGGACTTCATAGGCCTGGAGCACACCATCAGGATTGATGATGAAGCTACCTCGGAGCGCGAGCCCATAGTCCTCATCCTGCTCGTTGTCGATATAGACACCGAAAGCTTTGGCGATATCGCCTGATGGATCGGCTACCATAGGGTACTCGAGTTTTTTGATAGCAGGTGAATGATCATGCCAGGCCTTGTGGGTGAATTTGGTATCACAACTGACCGAGAGTACTTCCGCTCCGAGTCCCTTAAATTTCTCGTAGTTGTTCTGCATTTCCTCCAGCTCGGTTGGACAGATGAACGTGAAGTCAGCAGGATAGAAAAAAACGACCACCCATTTCCCCTGGAAGTCCGAGAAATGTCCGCGGTGAAAGGCTTCCTTCTGATAATAATCGAATTCTAAGTTGGGAACAGTCTTCCCGATGACTGGAAAAAATTCTGGCATCATTTCTGCTTCGTCTTGGCAGTGTCCGCCCCCTCCACAACAAGCATCTTGACTCATATTTTTGTAAAAAGATGATTAAAACGACCAGAGTCGCTTTCCTATAATAGAGGGTCGAAATGAGGCTGTCAAATAGCCGCTCTCTAGGCGGAGAAAATCACCTCAAAATCGTTACAAAAACGTATTTTCAACAACATGTAGTGGATAAAATACATTTTTAGACACAATAGAACGTTTCGTGGTGTAATAAAAAACCCCTTTTTCAGGAGGGAATTTTTGTGTTGTAATAGAGAGAAAAAATTATGCGGAGTCTTCTACTCAGGAATCGGATTATTTTTTTTGCCTTGAGCGAATCGAGTGATATTTTCGAGCGTGGTATCGATAATGCGCCTAATCGCTTCCTCGCTATAAAATCCGATATGTGGCGTGAAAACCACGTTGTCCCGGGCGAGGAGACCTTTGTTCTGGTCATTTGTTTTTATACCGGTGTCACAGTCGGTATGGAGGCACTGATTCTCCTCTTTGATCAACTCTTCTCCTTCTAGGACATCAAGGCCGGCTCCCGATAGAATCCCCTGATCGAGGGCGGCGATGAGAGCCGCATTTTCTACGATACCACCCCGAGCGGTGTTGATGAGGAGCGCCCCCTTCTTAATCTTTTTGATGCTTTCGCTATTGATCAGGTGATGTGTGTGTTCGTTATAGGGCACATGAATAGTAATGATATCAGCCCGAGCCAAAACTTCTTCAAGGGGAGCGTACTGATAGTGCAGTACTTCTGAGAGAAAGCTATTTTTCTGTGTATCAAAGGCGATAACGTGCATGCCAAAGCCCTTGGCAATACGAATAACGTGCAGTCCGATATGGCCGGTACCGATGACTCCGAGAGTTTTGTCCTTGAGATCAAAGCCCATGAGGCCATTGATAGAGAAGTCTTCTTTCAGCCCACGAGCATAGGATTTGTGGACATTACGAGAAAGGGCCAGAATCAGAGCAAAAGTATGCTCAGCCACGGTATTTTCCCCATAATGTGGGACATTGGCGACCACCACCCCCATTTTCTGACAAGCAGCCAGATCAATGTGGTCAAATCCGGTAGAACGTGTCATGATGGCTTTAACAGAGGGTGTTTTTTTCAAAACAGTCTCCGTGACAGCGGAATAGATAAAGACCGAGATAATCTCACAATCTGCCGCTTTTTTAGCATTTTCTTCGCTTAAGGGTTCCTTAACGAATAGGATTTCATGGTCAGTTAGTTTTTCTTTGAGATAAGCTTCATCTTTCTCAGTCGTTTCAAAAAAAACGATACGCATAGGGAACTGTTAGTGTTAATACTTTCAGTATAGCCGAAAATCAATCGTGAGAATAGTCACGGTGTTTTTACTACTTATGACAGCAGAACCATTTACTTTGGAGATACCACGACACCTGAACGATCAGCGTGTTGACCGTGCTTTGGCTACCCTCTTGGCAGAGAAATTGCCAGAAAAAAAGCTCCTATCGCGGGCTTTCCTGGCACGGTGTGTCAAGAATGGTCTGGTGCTACTCAATGGTGCTGCGGTTTTACCCCGGGCTCTGGTGGCAACGCACGATCTTTTGACAGTAACGCCAACGATCTTTGCTGAGGCAGCACCCCTACAACCCTCAACAGAGCCTATTATCATAAGCGTCCTTTACGAGGATGACCAGCTACTAGTTTTGGATAAAGGAGCTGGTGTGCAGATGCACCAAGGAGGGGCTCACGCTGGCACTACGGTAGCCCAGTGGATTTTGGCCCATTACCCCCTGTTGGCGACTATTGGTGGCGATCCCAATCGGCCGGGAATTGTCCATCGTTTGGATCGGGAAACCTCGGGTGTGTTGCTGGTTGCCAAAACGAATAAGAGTTTTGCGGCTTTGAAGAAAGCTTTTCAGGAGCGGGAGATCGAAAAAACCTATGTGGCTCTAGTTTATGGCCACATGAGTGAGCTTACGGGCGAGATAGACACTGCTCTCATACGCCAAGCAGGAGCACTGAAGCGTCGAGCCGTTGATTTGGAACAATACCAAGGTGTTTTGCCTGGTAATGTCCGCACCGCACTCACCCGCTATCGTGTCTTTATGCGTTATCAGGATCATGATTTGCTTGTCCTCACGCCAAAAACCGGTCGTACCCATCAGATCCGGGTACACTTGTCTTCGATTGGGCATCCGGTGGTGGGAGATAAACTCTATGTTTTCAAGAATATCAAACGGCGCAAACTGCTTTTTCCGAAGCGTCATCTGCTTCATGCTACCAAGCTCTCCTTCTCTCTGTTCGGCCAGCCTTACCAGTTCCACGCCCCGCTCCCTCAGGACTTTAAGCGGGTGCTTCGGGATATTGACGAAACGAAGGATACCAGCTATGATGACGAGGCTTTAGAGAGTCTTCTTTGAGGGTTGTCTTGGTTTTTAACGAAACGACTATGCATCAGAAGCTTATTGCCTTCAATCTTGCCCAGAGAAAGCCTCAGGCCGATCTGCCGGAACTGCGTGCTGGTGATGTGATCAAGATTTATCGCAAGATTACCGAAGGTTCCAAGGAACGCACTCAGATGTTTCAGGGTACGATCATTGCTATCAAAGGTGGCCAAAGCGCTTCTCGCACTATTACTATCCGTAAAGTCTCGGATGGTATCGGGGTGGAGTTGATTTTGCCTCTTTCTTCCGCTCAGATTCAGAAGATTGAATTCGTCAAGCGCACCACCGCTCGGCGTGCTAAGCTCTACTTTGTGCGTGATAAGTCTGCCAAAGTCTTGAGCAAGAAACTGAAGGAAGTGGCCGTAAAAGGCAGAGTAGTAGAAAAAGCGAAGAAAAAAACTGCCCCAGCAGAAGTAGTGGCAACAACTGAAACAACAGAGGCCTTATAGGCCTCTTTCGCTATGTATTGCACGGCGACCAAAGAATTGGTACAGTGGATGGGTAGCGAAAATAGAGCATACTTGCCCAGGTGGCGGAACGGTATACGCGCTAGCTTGAGGTGCTAGTTCCCGCAAGGGATTGGAGGTTCAAATCCTCTCTTGGGCACAAAGGAATGAAATGAGTTTGGACCCAAAGCAAGCCAACTCTTGCCTACCGGCAGGCAGGGCTTGGCGATATCATCGGCACGCTTAGCTCAGTTGGTTAGAGCACCTCGTTTACACCGAGGGGGTCCAAGGTTCGAGTCCTTGAGCGTGCACAGGGGAACAGAGTGAGCCTGGGTATGCAGAGCAAGCCAACTGCTTGGCTTGCGCAAGGATGAGAAAGCCGCAGTGGTATCCGTCAGTAGACGGATCACGAGGCGGGGTCGAGAAATTTTTCCTGCAGGAAAAATATTCGTGACCGAGTCCTTGAGCGTGCACCTAGGAATAAAATGAAAGGCTTAGAAAAAGGAAAATAGTGGTTTATCCACAGGGTATACACAAGTAGTTTGACAAGCAAGTATGCCGAGGTAGCTCAGTGGTAGAGCAGAGGACTGATTTTCGGTCACTCCTGTAGTAATACAGGATGTATGCATCGGGTGAACTCGAGGAAACCTACGTCCGCCAGCTGGCGGATATGGCAATCTCGAGCCAAGCCCCAGTGGGTTTTGAAGTACTGGGGAAGGTGTAGAGACTAGCAGGTGAGCCCCAACAATAACCCTGCGTGAGCGCCCGACTTCGCACTCCTTCGTAGGAACGAAGATGAAATAGTCCGATCCTTGGGGAAACCCAGGACAAATGCAAAGGAAAATCCTTGTGTCGGCAGTTCAATCCTGCCCCTCGGCACATATAGAAAATAAATTGAACCCGTGGTATACTGACTTTGTTACCATGGGTTCAATTTTA
Organism: Candidatus Moraniibacteriota bacterium; assembly: GCA_030690925.1. Classification (GTDB taxonomy): domain Bacteria; phylum Patescibacteriota; class Minisyncoccia; order Moranbacterales; family UBA1568; genus UBA1568. The sequence goes on along the minus strand of JAUYFO010000043.1, from coordinate 5,168 downwards.
TGAGAAAAGAAAAGGAGGCAGCTATTAAGCTCAGAAAAGAGGGAAAGAGTTATTCTCAGATTCAGGCGGTGCTGAATGTTCCGAAGAGCACCCTCAGTTATTGGCTCCGGGAGGTGAAACTCACAGACATCGCTCAAAAGAAAATTACGGAAAGAACTTCGCGTGGAACAGAAGCCTTGATACAAAGGAACAAGAATCAGACGGTGTTAGCCAAAGAGCGAGCAGAAATTATACGGGAGAAAGCGAAGCGTGAAGCTTTAGATTATGGTAGGGATACTTTGTTTATTGCGGGGACAGCTCTCTACTGGGCTGAAGGGTATAAAAGAGGGGCGAATGGAAGTAAGTGGAAATGTGTTGACTTCACCAACTCGGATCCAGAAATGGTACAGGTGATGATGGTTTTTTTTCGGAAGTTCTGCGATGTTGATGAAAGTCAATTCAGGGTCCAGCTCATCGCTCATCCAAATGTTGATATGCGAGCGGCGGTAGCGTATTGGTCTAAGCTGACTGGTGTAGCAAAGACTCAGTTTATCAAAACCTGTACGGCACTAAGCGTTCGTAGTGGCCAGAAAAGGGGTAACAACTTGACATATGGTACAGTCCATATCAGAGTGTATGATGTGAAGCTATTCTTTCGGATTATTGGCTGGATAGATGGTCTAAAGGAACGATTTCTTAAAAAAGATGCCACATGTACGGGACTGTAGCTCAGCGGTTAGAGCGGGCGACTCATAATCGCTTGGTCGATGGTTCGATTCCATCCAGTCCCACAGAGGAATTGGTCTGTCTTGACCAAGAAGGATTTGTTTGCCAGAATGCCTTAGTAAATAGCGGGTATCGTATAGCGGCTATTACACGACCTTGCCAAGGTTGAGATAGAGGTTCGACTCCCCTTACCCGCTCCAGTAAAAAAACAGCCCCTCGAGAGGAGCTGTTTCTGCTAGCCTTAGATCTTCTTCAGGGTGTATTCGTTGCCACCGGCCTTCACCGTATACTCGAAGACGGTAGAATCCATAGGCTTGTTCTGGATATAACCCTCAGCGTAGAGAGTGTTCACCATTTGGGCTCCATTACTCGAAAGTGGGTAAGCGTTATGATCGAGGTTATAGAGCTCCAAAGCGATGGACAACTGGTGGACATTGGCCGCATTGGCGACATCCTTGGCATTAGCGATGATATCTGGGGCGCTCATCGCGACACCATTGATCATAATCGCCCCGGTACCCAAGGCCATGACCAACTGCAAGAGAGATGTTCCCATACAATAAGGAATCAATAATTACAAAATTGACAACTGTGTATAGTAGCATGTATTTTGTATTTTGTCAATGGCAAACATCCTGTAATATAGAATAATTCCCTTAGGTAAGGGATAATACTAGAAATGACAGCAGGGAAATGGTCTTTTGGAGCCATTTCTGGGGGAAAAAGCTAGACAACGGGCCATAAGCATGGTATTATGGGCTGTCGCAATGGGCGATGAACAACCAAAGAGGAGGCCGCAATGGCACTTTACAAGGACTGGTCAGCAATCTGCAAAGTTGGCCGTAGCAGCTGGCCACTCATGCTGGCCCTGAGCAACTGCAGTCAAAGCGAAAACAACGACATCTCCATGAGGCTATCCATCGGCTTTCCGGAATGCTTTTCGACTACCAAGGTAGAGGGCCCCTTCCCACTCTCAATCATTCGTGAGTTGGCGGAGGAAGCAGCGATGAGCCATCATGGTTCTTCGGGTGGTTCAGATTACCCGGAGAATAACGACGTGCTGTCTGATTTGTATGTCCCTTACATCAGACTCCTGGTTTTGGGGAATCCCAACAAAAACATCTATGGCCAGTTTGATTTCGGTATGCCCACATTCCATCTTCCTTTTGATGAAGCCAAGGAGCTGAAGCAGGGCGTCCGTATCGAATGGAAGGGTACGACGATGGTGGTATTGGAAAACAATCCATACAACTCATGCATCACCATGGCTCCGGCCGCCTGCATCGCCCTCGATTTGTAGGCTGACACCTGATACACAATACTGCCCCCGAGAACCCTCGGCGTGGCAGTTTTTTTCTACCACAATCGTTGTGTGCTATGCTAGAAGCAGATAATTCATAAGGGAATCGTATGAAAAAGTATCGTGCTATTGCCATTTTATCTGCCGTGGCGCTGGTCAACGCCATCTATCTGAGCTACAAGGCCTACTACTTCCGCTATGTCGATCCACTGGGGCTGACCTCATTCTGTGATTTTTCCAAGGTTAACTCTTGCAGTGAGGTGCTACGCCACCCCCTCTCTAATGTCTTTGGTATCCCCTTTCCCTGGGTAGCTCTGGCTGTGTACCCCGTTCTTTTAGGACTGGCTTGGTATGGCTACAAGCATCAATCCTATCTTCAGGCCAAGATATTGGTGGTACTCTCTTTCTTGGGCGTGTGTTTCAACGGCTTTATTATCTACCGGGAAATATTTTTCATCAAGGCCTTTTGTCTGCTCTGTTTCATCTGCACCCTCATTATTGTCACTATCTTTGTACTATCACTCAAGCTGGTGCGTGAGAGCAAGGATGCTCCTGTCGAAAGTCAGGTCTAACGTCTTTTGCTATGTTCGGACTTTCTCCTCTTGAACTGAGGCTGCTCAAAAAGTTGAATAGTCCACAGAAGATTCAGGATTTTCTTGATACCCTGCCGAGCAATCTCTCCCGTTATAGTGACTCGTGTTCTTCACCTCGCATGGCGCTCCGCAAAGGGCGGGCCCACTGTATCGAAGGGGCCTTCATCGCCGCTACCGCTTTGTGGCTCCATGGCAGGAAACCGCTGCTCATGGATTTGAAAGCTCAGTTGCCAGACTTTGATCATGTGGTAGCGCTGTACCAGGAAAATGGCTACTGGGGCGCCATCAGCAAGAGTAATCATCCGGTACTATGCTTTCGTGATCCCATCTACCGGACGCTGCGCGAGTTGGCCCTCTCCTACTTTCATGAATACGTCCTGCTCAGTACCGGGGACAAGACGCTAGAGAGTTATTCTCGCTCTTTCTCACTGAAACGTTTTGGTACAGAGTGGATCACATCAGAGCAGCACCTATGGGATATCGCTCTTGCACTTGATGAATCTCGGCATTATCCCCTAGTACCAACTGGCCAGGCCAAGTATGTGCGCCAGGCCTCGGCCCTGGAACGAAAGGCTGGTCGTCTCACAGTCTGGAAACGCTCTGATCCCGGAACGTAGAGAAAGCTATGAATTATTCGCTAAGATAGGTTATTTCCTGTCTATTTTTCTTTAATATTGCTTTATTTAAGCCAAGTATTGTCATTTTACTCTTGACAGGATTAGTTTTTTGTGCTAATATGCACGGTTAGCTTAGAAGCTAGCTCGTCGCTCTCTCGAGAGCCGCGGCTTAGTCATAAGATTACACTATGGGTGCACGAAAAGACTTTCTTTTCGCGATAGTATTAGTAAGCAATGTTCTTTCTCAGATTCCTGCCGTAGAGGCCGCTCCTTTGTCTAGTGAACTGCCGGTATCCTTCGAATATGATTATCAGAATGATCCATTCTTGCTTAATTGGACGTTTGTCCTGGAAGACAAGAACAAACAGCCAGCCGTGCCGATTGCCGATATGAGCAAGGAAGAGAAGATGCTCGCCCGGTGGAAGGTCAAGCAGGCCCATTTGTGGAAGGCTTTACCGACTGAACCCTTTATCATCAATGCTTCGGCCTATACCGCGGCTGCCGATGAATGTGGTAAGTCGGACGGGATTACCGCTTCTGGGATCAAAGTCCAAGAAAAGCGTACCCTGGCCTGTGCTCCGAATCTCCCCTTTGGTACCAAGATTGCTATCGAAGGTATGGGAGAGTTCCGTTGTGAGGACCGTGGTGGGGCCATCAAAGGTAACCACGTCGACATCTATATGCAAACCAAAGCAGAGGCCTTCGCCTTTGGTCGCCGCAACCTGACGGCTACGGTAATCAAGTAATACCAAAGACGGGGTAACGGAAAAGAGAGGCGCTGCAAGGCCCTCTCTTTTTCATTGACTGCCCACCCCCTATTTGGTATATATTACAGTATAGGACATAACCTTCTGTGTATGGGAATAAAGTATAAAATAAACGAAGATTTCTTTAAAAAATGGACACAAGAAATGGCATATACTTTAGGGTATATTTATGCCGACGGCAGTCTTGAAGACGCGGCGTATATTCGCGGGAAATACTTACGAGTCTCAAGTGTAGAAAAAAATAATATAGAGAAGATTAAAAAATGGTTAAGCTCTGAGCATACGATTATTTCAGTGCTTCCAAAAACAAAAAACTCGCAGGTAGGATATTTGCTCAGAATTGGAAGTCATGAATTGTATAATGATTTGACTAAGCTTGGCCTCTATCCGAAAAAATCTTTGACTATAAAGTTTCCTCATATTCCCAAGAAGTATCTGAGCCATTTTGTCCGAGGATATTTTGATGGGGACGGTTGCGTTCGGATAGATATGAAAAAAGGAAAGCGGCAGCCTTTGATTTTGAGTAAGTTGTGCACCGTATTTACGAGTGGAAGTAAGGAGTTCTTGCAGGAGCTAGCTGTGCAGGTAAATAAAGCTATCGATACAGATCTTTTAAAAGTCTATAACGGTCATAGTTCATTCATGCTTTCTTATACAACTACTGATAGCGTGAAGATGTTCAAGTGGATGTATGGAAAAGTGAGTGGCGACGCCTATTTGGAAAGAAAAGCTGCAGTCTATAGTAGATACTTCAAGCTCCGACCCCAAAGGCTTGATAGAAAGGTAAAAAGTATACTACAATGCTTAGGTTAAAATAAGATAAAGGTCCGGTGGCCGAGCGGTTGAGGCAAGGGTCTGCAAAACCCTAAACGGCGGTTCAATTCCGCCCCGGACCTCACAGAGACAGCTTGCCGCGGTGACGGAATCCTGTCTGCTGGTAGGCGGAGGCATACGTTTAAAACAAGACGGGCGAGTGGTGGAATGGTATACACGCGACACTTAAAATGTTGTGCCAAAAGCATGTGGGTTCGAGCCCCACCTCGCCCACCAGAATAGAACTCAAAGGTTTTGAAGAAGCCAAAAGGTGGGACGCGCGAAGCGCGTCCCACTGATTTCCCCCCATTTTTCCAAACGAATTCAGAATTTTTGGCGCGCTTGCGCGCACCATTTTGTTTTGGAGGAGGAG
>JAUYFO010000041.1 GCA_030690925.1 Candidatus Moraniibacteriota bacterium | reverse complement strand
GACAAAGTGTATCTCATAGCACTGGGCGATGGCGGCACAGGTTTCTTTCAGCGTTTCTTCTCGTTCTTTGGTCAGTACGACCTTGCGATACTTAATCGGGCAGACGATGTGGTACAAGAGGAGGTTCTTGTTGTGTCGCTTGTGGATATGGTCGCTCATGCCTCTATTGTATCAGACCTGCTTTGCAGGTCATGCTTTACCCCGGAGCAAGCTCCGAGGAATGTCTTGATTCAAATTGTTTTTTCACATTTCTTGAGCTATTGGTTTTGTAGAGCCGTATGAAACTCCCAACGTTCATACTCGGTGGGATAGATACGAACATGTGGACATGGTCTTCCTCGTGGTTAAACTCCTTGATTCGGAGTTTTGGGTAGTATTGGGTAGTATTGGGTGACTTCATAGGCTTTGTTCTTGAGGTAGGTGCCAAAACCTTTGTTAATGACATTTCTTCTGTATTTGGTACAGATGACGATATGGTAGTCGCAGAGGTAGATGGAGTGGGCATCGTGTATGTAATCCATACTGCCATTCTATCACGAGGGGCAGAGGCGGCGGCGAGCGCCTCCATCCCACGAGCTTACGCTCGGGGATTTATTTGCGCAGTTAAAAAAGTAGCCACCCTTTTCTTTATACCACACCCAAGCAAAAAAAAAGCCACCTTACCCAGGTGGCTTGGTACATTCGGATTGATTATTTCACATTCTTGCGGCGACGCAGCAGCGCTCTGGCAGTCTTGAAACAGATGATAATATCAAGCCACACAGACCAGTTCTCGATATAAAAAACATCCAAGAGGTACTCGTCCTCGAAAGCCAGATCCGAACGGCCGGACACCTGGGCCATGCCAGTGACCCCCGGCCGCATGGTGAGCAAGCGACGGTGATATTCTGAGTAGCGGTCGACTTCGCGTTCCTGGTGCGGCCGCGGACCGACCAAACTCATGGTTCCCTGCAAAACATTGAAAAACTGCGGTAGCTCGTCAAGAGAGAAGCGCTCGATCCAGGCACCGACTTTCATCTTGCGTGGATCATCCTTGATCTTGTAGAGGATTCCGCCCTTGCGCACATTGCGCTCGGCAATCAACTGCTTCTCAAACTCAATTGCTTCCTTCATGTATGGGTTCTCTTTGGTCACACAGTACTTCCACTGCATATAGCGAAACTTGTAGACAAAGAATTTCTGGCCATTTTCCCCAATGCGCTCGTTTTTATAGATAATCGGGCCATCCGAATCCTCCAGCTTGATCAAGAGTGCCACGATGAGCATGATAGGACCAAACAAAACCGTCAGGAAAAATCCCGCTACAATGTCATAAGTCCGCTTAATCACCCGGCCCCAGCCATCAAGTGGCGTGTGCTGAAACTCAATAATCGGTTCACCATTAAAAATCTTCATCGAGTACGCTTGGGTCTGCAAAGTAGTTGGAAAGTATTTGTAAGTAATGTTGTTAATCTGACAGTAGTCAAACAGCTTTTCCTGTTCATCGTCGGTCAACGTCGGGTCACCCACGATAATCTCATCGATACCCTTGCGTTCGCGGATGTCCTTGATGTACGAGACGCTAGCCGTATCGATCATATCCACTACCCGATATCCCATGTGCTTGTTGCGAGTCAAAAGTTTGCGCAGAACATACATCTTCTGATTGGTCCCAATGAGGAGCACCCGGTGAATACCGACATCCTTACGAACCAAGAACCATTTCTGAATGCGCTGCACCAAAAAACGAGCCACCACGATATACAGTACCGCCAAGGCCCAACCAACTACAATAACGAAACGAGAGGAAAACCATTCCCGATTGAGAAAGACAGCGACAATCAAAATCACCAGTCCCAGGGTCACTGCCCGCATCACGCCATATACTTCTTTGGAAAAACTGCGTGTAGTCCGCATGGTATACAGCCCCTCAAAAGCGATGGTAATGAGAAAAAGTGGCGCCACTTGCAAGGAAAAAACAATATAATCCTGGAAAGAAATATTGAACACGCGGGACACATAGCCCTGAAACATGGGTAATCCGCGCAGAAAGTAGGCCGAAGACGCCGCCAGGACAATCATGAGAAAGTCGACGGGCACCTGAATAGCACTGAAGAATATTTCGGAACGCTTCATACTAGTAGCTTCTTAGCTTTTAGCTTCGTGAGCTTCACTAGCTTTCAATACTTTTCCAAAACAGATCGATAAGCCGGATCCTGTCCTCCCCTTGCAGGGAGTAATCATCATTTATCTTGTCCGTATGTTACCACACGGATCTTTGCAGTTCTCTACACCTTCTTGAGCTCCAAGAAGACATGGCACGACCTTGCACTCAGGTAAGGATTTAGCCGTTTCACTCTTCGACTTCGCTCAGAGTCAACTCCTAACTTGCATCAGAAGAAATTTGAACTTATATGAAGACTTATCCATCGCTGGATACTCTCTCCTTTCGGAGAAAAGCGTCTCTGCTCGCACCTCGTCGGTCACCCGAGACGGGAATTACCCGCTACCCCTGCCACGACCAAAGTCATGGCTAAGTGTCCGGACTTTCCTCGCTCCAGCCTTTTGACGGGCCGGCCGCGCGATGATCTGATCTGTTGTGGAAAAGTACTGGAAACCTTTAATTATAGCACACAATAGACATTATGTCAATGCTGGAGCTCATCCTATCATCAAGCAGAAGGGCCCATCCTATACGCCCCCATTCTACAGGAAAATAGTCTTTCCCAACAGTCCGAGCCTTTACAAAAACAGTATTCCGTGTGACAATAGTATGTCCTTTGAAAGGAGATTTCAAAATGACAAAGAAGACTGGTCCGGTAAAAATCCGAATTACCAAGACACCGGAATACGTGTGTCACAAGAAAGAGAAACATCACCACGAGTATCTAAAGGCCCTGGTAGGTCTTGAGCTTTTGGCCATACGCTGTCCCACTAACCCCAAGGTCATGCTCGCATCGTCGATGGATGTTATCACAGCCCTCCATAAGGCGGGCAGGATACTTGGACTCACCTACTGGCGGTGGCTCTGGAACGAAACCAATGGGCTGCACCAGTCGTATGTCTTTCAGGAAGGGCATTACGTTGTCCTACGCCAACGCAAGAAAAAAAACTTCCTCCCGTGACAGAGCGGCACTGGCAGGTACCACACACCACAAGAGACGCCCGAATCCTCGGCCGCCTCTTTTTTCTTTTCTCTCGAAACCAAGGCTAGATCTTGTAGTATTCCCGATACCAAGCAACAAAGTTCTCGATCCCCTTTTCGATCCTGGTGGTGGGCTTCCAGCCGAGCTTTCGGAGCCGCCTGATATCAGCCACCGTAGATGGTACATCACCCGGTTGGATTGGCATCAGTTTCTTCTTGGCTTTTTTCCCGACGTGTTCCTCGATCACCGCAATGAAGCGAGTCAATTTTTCTTCCTTATCGCCGCCGATGTTCATGACAGTGCAGGCCAGGTTCTTATCAAGACAGGTCAAGATACCAGAAACAATATCATCGATGTAGGTGAAGTTACGGGTCATCTTGCCCCGGTTGTAGACCTTGATAGTTTCTCCGGCGAAAATGGCCCGGGTGAAGTCGAACAGCGCCATATCCGGTCGTCCCCACGGACCATAGACCGTGAAGAAACGTAGTCCCGTAGTCGGTAGCTGATGAATGTGACTATAGACATGAGCCAAAAGCTCGGTGGCCTTTTTGGTGGCGGCATAGGGAGAGATGGGCGTATCAACATTATCAGTTTCGGAAAACGGCAGCTTGGTGTTGTTGCCATAGACCGACGAAGACGAGGCGTAGAGAAAGTTCTTCACCCGATACTTCACCGACATATCGAGGAGCGCGATCGTCCCCATCACGTTGACATCAGCATACAGCGCTGGGTCTTTGAGCGAGTTACGCACTCCGGCCATAGCGGCCAGATGAATGACCTTTTCCGGCCTTTCTTGCGTGAACACTCTATCCAAAAATTTCCGGTCGCGGATGTCGCCACGATACAATTTCAACTGCTTCTTATAATCCTTCAAAAAAATCTTAACCCGATCCTCCTTGATTGCGGGATCGTAGTAGTCATTGAAATTGTCGATAAGAATAGGTGTGTCGCCCCGGTCCATCAGTGCCTTGGCCGTTGCCGACCCGATAAATCCCGCCCCACCGGTAATCAGTACTTTCATAGCTTTACCGCTACCTTACTTTTTAGAAATTCATAGTAGGCTTGTTCGTTACCTGCCGTCGTCACATAACGAGCCAGCACTGACTGACGTGCCTGTACTCCCATGTTCTGTCGTTCTTCGGGATGGGTGATAAGCCGCTCCAATTTCTCCTGCCACTCTCTCTCCGTGTGTGCCACGTAGCCATCCACCCCATCGGCTATCGCTTCCACAAACGTCTGCGTAGCCGCCGCTACCGTCGGTACCGCTACCAATCCCGCTTCAAACCACTTCAGTTCTGATTTGGATTCGCAAAATGGGTTACCCATTTCCAGTGGTGCCAGGTTAATATCCATCTCCGCGACC
>JAUYFO010000039.1 GCA_030690925.1 Candidatus Moraniibacteriota bacterium | reverse complement strand
CAAAAACCACCCTTCCCCAGGGCGGCCTTGACTGTGCTGACTACCGCCGTCCGGTTAGAGCCTGATATCGTTCATCACATCATCCAGCGTCTTCTTTTCCTCTACCGGGCGTGGCTCGGTAGGCATTTCCCGTGCCGGCATCTCACGAGCACTCATGTCGTGCGGTTCCCGAGGTGGCCGCTCTGAACCCTCTGGTTCGTTGATTTTGAGATTTACCCGGGCACTGTTCCTGGCACCAATGACCCGTAGCAGGGTGCGGAGCGCCTTGGCCGTCATTCCTTCCCGACCGATGACCATCCCCATATCCTTAGCATTCACGTCGAGCGTAATCAGTACTCCCATTTCGTCAATCTTCCGTTCTACCTTCACATCGTCTGGATTATCAACAAGCATCTTTACGACATACTCGATAAAATCCCGATCCTTCATTGCGCTATCAGTCATAAGACTAAAGACTCACGGATTAAAACTTAGCTCTGCGTTCCATATCGTTATCATACTCTTTCCATCTTGGTATAGCAAGCGTATTCTAGACGCCTTCGGTCCATTCTTCTGGTGGGGAAAAATGTTTCTTACGCCAGTCTGGTGATTGACGACACAAGAGAGCGACGGCGGAGCGCGGATCCACCAACAACTGTTCCGTCACTTGTTCCATACGCATTCCCTGCGACCCTTTGATCAAAATCAGGTCTTCGGGGCGAATGACCCCAAGCAACGCTTCGATAGCCGCCATCGGGTCCGGTAACCATAGGAGTTGTTTCCGAGAAAAACCGGTTTCGAGTAACCGCTCGTGCAGGGCCCGCATATGCTTCCCGACCGTCACTACCACGTGCACTCCGGTATCATGAAGCAGTGGTGCCAAAGCCGCATGTTCCTCGCTACTCTCAGGCCCCAACTCTAACATATCGCCCAAAATAGCGATCTTACGCGGTGCCATGAGATCGCCCATGACCTCAAGCGCTGCCTTGGTAGAAACCGGAGAAGCATTGTAGGTGTCATCCAAGAGAAGGGTATTGTCTCGTCCCAACAAGAGACATAGTCGTCCTGGAAGTGGTTCAAAAGCCTCAAGCGCATTGATAATATCAACCGCATTCATTTTGAGCGCCACCCCCAGGGATAAGGCCGCCAGAGCGGCCGGCACATGGTGCTTGGCCAAAATCTTTGGCAAGCGCAGCGGCACCGTTTTACCATCAAAGTTGACCTTGAAACTCAGCCCCTCGGCCCGTCTGGCCTCTCGATGGGAAACAAAGTTGTCGGCATGAACATCGGCTCCTTCGCTAAATCCGTAGGTAATGACCCTGGCTTTTGTTTTTTCACCCATCTTCAGCGTCCGCTTGTCATCCACGTTCAGAATGGCGATACCATCAGCAGGAAGCGCTACAATCAATTTGCCTTTTTCCCGGGCGATGTTAGAGAGAGAACCGAAGTAAGCAATGTGACTGGAAGAAATCTGGGTGACAATCCCAATCTTGACCGGAATGAATTCCAAAAGAAAACCCATATCGCCAGGACGATCAATCCCCATCTCCAGGACCAACACCTCTGGGTAGCGCACGGGGAAAATCATAATAAACAACCATTTGGCAAAGACTCCGACCCAGCGCATAAAAGAACTGCCGCCACTCGCTGCTCCGATAATGGTGAGGGGGATACCAATTGCATTGTTATAATTCCCCTCGGATTTACGCACCGTATAGGCCACGCTCAGCACCAACGCTACCGCTTCTTTGGTAGAACTCTTTCCCACTGAACCAGTGATTCCGACAATAAGCGGCTGATACTTACGGAGCACTCCTCGCGTCATGAAACGCAGGATTTTTTCTAGGGTTTTTCTTTTATTCCAAACCATATCTGTAACACATTACTATTTTCCGATATCTTCGGTCGGTTTAATCTTGGCGTACTCTAGCAAAAATTTCATAATCTGGCCAAAAGTCGGTGCAGCACTCGACTCGGCCCACTCGACATTCTTGGGATTATCCAGCTTCACCAAAACGACGAAACGAGGATTATCGAGCGGGGCATAGCCCACAAAAGAACCGATACTGATACCCTCCTCATACCCCTTGGCACCGCTTTTGGCCACCTGAGCCGTACCCGTTTTTCCGACCACGGTGTACCCTGGAACGTTGGCCCGCTTCCCGTGACCATTGACTACCACGCTGCGAAGCATCGTGCCGATAGTCTTACTTGCTTCCTCACTAATCACTCGACGCACCTCTACTGGAGAGTACTGTTCTGCCTGACCATCGGCATGAATCACCTTGGCCACAATGTTGGGCTTAAGCAAACGACCACCATTGGCCAAAGCGCCATAGGCCATCACCATCTGAATGGGAGTAGTCGTGATGCCCTGACCAAAGGAAGCGGTGAAAAAATTGATCGTCCCCTTTTCATTGCGCAGGTTTTTCAGATTACCAGAAAGCTCGGCTGGGAGTGCTATTCCCGTTCGTTCTCCAAATCCGAAACGCCGCAGATAATCACCAAAGAGTTTGTTCCCCAGAAGCTTCTCCACATAGATGACCCCCGTATTGATCGATTCATCCAGT
>JAUYFO010000037.1 GCA_030690925.1 Candidatus Moraniibacteriota bacterium | reverse complement strand
GCCTATCAGGAAGCTATCCACTCCCAATCCTACGCCACGATCCTGGAATCCGTCGTGGACAGCAACGAACGCGACGAGATCTACTATTTCTGGCGGACAGACGAGACACTGCTCAAGCGCAACAAATATATCGGCCAGATCTATCAGGATTTCGTCGATCAACCCTCTGATGAAACCTTTTTTCGCGGTATCGTGGCCAACTTCATCCTAGAATCCATCTATTTCTACAACGGTTTTGCCTTCTTTGACACCCTAGTTGATCATATGAAGATGCTCGCCACTGGCCGCATGATTGCCTATATCCGTCGTGACGAATTGACCCACGTCACTATTTTTGCCAATATCATACGAGAGATTCACCGTGAATTCCCTGTTCTCTATAACGAAGACCTCATCAAAAAAATGGTGGCTGAGGCCGTCGAACAGGAAATCGAGTGGGGGAAACATATTCTAGGGAATCGCATCCCGGGAATCAATGGGGAAACGACCAAGGGGTACACTCAGTGGCTGGCCAATAACCGCTTGGCGATGCTCAATATCGCCCCGCTCTATCCCGATGCCGTGACCAACCCCTACAAACACCTCGATCGTTTACAGGATACCAACAGTGACAAAGGCAACTTCTTTGAAACCACTGTGGTCAACTACACCCAATCTACTGGTATGAACGGGAGCTGGGAGTTCTAGTAGAGTTTCATTGGCCTCTCTCGCTTCATGAGCTTACTAGAAAAAGATTAAAAAATCCTTGGATGCATCCAAGGATTTTTTTTGCCAAGATATGATATAATAGCAAATAGTTATCCCTTGTTTTTTTATGAAAAGAAATACAAAAATTTTTGGGCTCGTGCTCTTTGGACTCTTCATGGCGATGTTTGTCTTTTCCCCAGAAACTCATGCGGCCGGTCTCACCGATGTCCAGTGCGCTGCCAAGCAAGATAGGGCAACATGTCAACAATTCGACCCCGGAACCCCTTGTGTTAATGGTGGCTATATTAAACTAGACACCTGTACTGATTTAGTAACACCAGCGAAGGGCGATATGCCAGAATTAACATATTCTCGCAACTGCTGTGTAGCAAAACCGACCAGCGCCTCTGGTGGACTCAACTATCAGCTTCTGGAAAAAATCCCAGGCACAGATGGTCTCGGCAGCGACTTGCCAGGCTACATCAAGGCTATCTACAAGATAGCCTTGATCGTGGTTACTCTTTCGGCCGTCCTCATGATCACCATCGGTGGCTTCATGTACCTGACCAGCGCCGGTAATACTGCGGCCATGAGTAGTGCCAAGAGCGTCATCGCCGATGCTTTGATTGGATTGGTTATCGCCCTGGCAGCTTGGCTGGTGCTCTATGTCATCAATCCTGATCTGGTCAATGTCAGTCTCACCACCCTGCCGCCCATAGCAGTCAGTAGTAGTACCAAAACCGCTCCCACTGCTCTTCCTAGGGTACAGCCTGGGGTGGGTCTTCCTCCTTCGGCAGCCGCTGTTCAGCTGGCAAAAGATATCCTTGCACTCGGTAACGTTACCCTCGCTGGTAATGGAAGCTGTAGTAGTCTCAGCGGTCAGGTAACCCCAAAAAAGAATATCCAGGACGTTGCCGCAGGGAAAACTATGGCTGCTTGTATTGCTGGTCCCTCATGCGCCTCTCAAGGGACAAGCGGCTGTGCTGATAATATAGTCCGTCCCAGCGAAACTATGCTCAATGCTATCAAAACGGTCGGACAAACAAAACAATTCACTATCACGAGTATAGCTGGTGGCCCTCATGCCCTCAAGTCCAATCACTACACTGGTCAAGCTATCGACATCGCGCCCGTAACTCAAGCTCTCCTTGATGCCTTCGTTGCGGCAGGCGCTGCTGCCCCGGCTGGTAATGCCTCGTCTATGTGTGAAAAATCCGGAATCAACGTCGGTTGTTCTGGTAATGGTGCTAACCATATCCACCTCGTCTTTCCCTAGTATTTTTGAAGGATTTACCTTCTGTTATTTTTGCGAATCGTATGGCTAAAAATATTTTTTTCTTTTCTCTCAGTCTTCTGGTGCTCGTCCTCATCTTTCTGGCCGCCTATAACCTCATTTTCAAAAACAACGTCAACTCCCCGTTGGCCGACCCCTCCAAAAAAATAGCTGAGGGTGTAGGGGATGCTCCTTTCGCTACGGGGATAGCCGAGAATGTCTTAAACGAAAGCGTACTCGGAGCCACAATGAGTGATGACAACGAAATCTTCTACTATTCTGGGGACGACCAGGCACTCAAAAAAGCTAACCGGGATGGAAAAAACAAGGTCATCCTCATGAGCAACCTCCCTGGCGAAGCTACCAGGGTCCTCTGGTCAGCCAAAAAAGATAGGGTATTAATACTCCTCAAACAACGCAGCGGCGGCACGCTCTGGTATTCTATCAGCCTTGGCAACAAGACGCTGGTGCCGCTGAAGCCCGAGATTGGGCGCCTGGCTTGGGACAACTTCGGAGAAAAGATTTTTTACCAATACACCGATCCGGTGACCAACAAGCGCACCATGAACAGCGCCAATGCCGATGGCAGTGATTGGAAAAAATTGGCCGACCTCGGAGCAAAGGATTTCTTCCTCACTCCTGTACCCCAGAGCAACTTCGTCTCTTTCTGGGCTCGTTCAGCCATCCAGTACAGTTCTCCTCTGGAAACAGTCAGTGCTCTCGGAGAAGGTCGGCGTATGGTAAGTACTGGGTTTTTCGGAGCTGATTATTCCTGGTCACCGGATGGTGAATACGTTTTGGCAAGCGGAAGCATGACTGATAAGGGCAATGATTTCTCCCTCCGCCTAGTAACAAAAAATGGTGAGGTAAGAAACCTGTCCCTCCCTACCCTTATCTCCAAGACTGTCTGGTCTGATGATAGCAAGACTCTTTACTATGCGCTTCCCGGCTCCTTGCCAGAAGGAACCCTCTTGCCCAACGACTACTTCGAGAAGCCTCTCTACACAAAGGATACTTTTTGGAAAGTCGACATCACCACTGGCAAGAAAACGCGCCTAATCGAACTCAAAGAAAATACCATGGCTTTCGACAGTAACGATCTCTTCCTGCCTACAAGCGAAGATGCTCTCTACTTTACCGATCGAGTCAGCAAGAAACTCTACCGAATCGAATTGTAATCATTGCCAAGCGACGAGACTTCCACTGATAGGGAAGTCTTTTTTTGTGTCGTTCCAGAAAGCGACAGAGCTAAGAGAAGAAAGAACAGCAGAGAGAGATCATTCTTGAAGTAAGGGGTATCAAAAAGACCGTACATCAAAAAGACTGTCCAGAGAGAAAGAAGGAGAAGTATCAGTCGCTGCTCTGTCTCGGTACCGGAAGCATGGTACTGTTCTACCAGAAAAAAAAGCGTTCGCCCCAATACCAGCAAAAAGCCAAATATCCCGAGAAGGCCCGTGGCGAGAAAAACCGCCAAAAAAATATTGTGCGGCTCCGGCACGGCCCATTCCAAATACGGTGGGAAGTGCTGTTGATATGCCAAATATTTTTCTTGAAAACGACCAACGCCGATACCGAAAAGGGGACGTTCCCGGATAATCAGTGTCGCTACTTGCCAGATCATCTCTCGCGAAGTGAGCGAGGAGCGCTGATCCAGAGTAAAAAGAGCTTGCCACTTTTCGTTGTTGTGTTCTACAAACACCAGGCTCGCCAAAAAACCAAGAGTCAGGAGAGAACCAGCAGCCCACCCTTTCCAAGAAAAACGTGTCCATCCATAACCAAAAAAAAGGAGTGTGAACGCCAGCGCCAGACCCAACCAGACACCGTACGAATGTGTGGCGAAAAGAACGAACAGCACTGCCGGAAAACTGATGCTGAGAAAAATGATCCGCCACCACGAATCCTGGCGTAAAGTCGTAGGCGCAAGAAAAAAGTAAGCTATAAGCAGTGGTGCCGGAGCCATGATAATAGCCAAAAAATTTGGAGAAGTATAGTCGCCAGCCAAACGACCATCGTAGGTCAGGTCTCCCGCGAAAAGGAAAGAAAGGCTGCGTACCGCTATACCAAGCAACACCAGGAGCCACGTAGAGAGAACGAGGTCATACTCTTTGGTCACTCTCAGTGTCTGCCACAGGAACCACCCAAGCAGTACGGGGAAAAAGAACCAGGACTTGAGCATCCCGAGACCGGTAAGAGAAAGGGGGTTGAAGAAAAATGAGAGTAGAGCTCCACCACAAAAAAGCAGTAAACCAAAAAGAATAAAACCGTCTGGCACCAGCAACCGCTGTCCTAGCTTGCGAAAAAAGAAAAAGCTCGCCAGCAGTATCGCAAGCTCGGGTAGATACAATGGCAGCCCAAAAAAAACTATTTTCTCACCAGCCCAGGGAAGCAGGATAATGACAGAGAGTAAACTAAGAAACGCCCAATTGTTACGAAGAGAGAGCATGATACTTGTATGATACACCGATAGCCAAGAAAAGAAGGAGTACTGGGAGGACGTGGACCGAGAAGAGGGGGGTTTCAAAAAAAGCGTGCCCAAGAAATACTGCTAGGGAAACAATGACTGCAAAAGCGGAAGGGAGTGCTGCCCCTTTCCAAGCACGCCCAGCCCAGAGTAGGGCGCTACCGACCACACCGAGAAACAGCGCAAGTCCAATAAGACCGAGTTCGACCGCAATATCCAGAAAAAGATTGTGGGCATAAATGGGCTCACGATACAAAGCACTCGGCTTCACTAAAAGCGGATAGTTGCCCAGGCCCACTCCAGACAGGGGACGTTCTCCGATATGAAGCACGGCTTCTTGCCATAAGCGCAAACGCTCAATGTTAGATCCGTCCTGTCGTGAGAAACTCGAGAAGAATCGTGAGCCAAGAGGGCTACTACTAAGAAGTGTCCCCAGAATAATCAGCCCCATCACAAGCAATAGAGCAGAGCGTTTTTCAAAACGCAGTCGCGAACGAATACCAAGAAAAAATATAATCGTACCACAGATGAGCCCCACATACCCCCCACGAGAAAAAGACAGGAGGTCAGCCAGAAGAATGGTTAGGAATATAATGAGCCACCAGGTTTTGTGAGTCGTCACCCGCCACCACCATATGCCGGCAACCGGAATAGCCATACCGAGGTAAAGCGAAAACATATGTGGGTCAGGAAACACTCCCGAAGCCCGCAAAAGGGTCACCCCCGAAATATTCACCAGAAGACTGGGATAGTTCGCCACCGTCTGACCAAAAGTGGTCCCCAGAAAAAAGGGGAGGATGGTGGTGGTGAGAAAAGCAAAGATCGGCTCAGGGCCAAACAAAAACTGGAGGAAAAAGAACACGAGACCACTTAAAGCCGCAAGAAAAGCCCCGACCACAAAGGCCCGAAGCAAAACTGTTCGCTCCGCCGGATATTCCTTGAGCCAGGCCACAAGGATAAAGAAGAGGGGGAGAAAAGAAAAAAGAAACAAAGCCTTCCTGACTCCAAACAGAGTATTGTCGGCCCACAACAGTGAACTACTGGCCCACAGCAGAAAAGCTGAAAGTAAAAAAGTGGGGACATCAAAAGGAAGGGATAGTCTTTTTAAAACAAGTCCCCGGATAAGCCACAGCAGTATAAGAGTGATCGTCGCGAGACGAATCAGCGCCAAATCAACACCCGGCAGAGGTGAGAGCGCCCACTGAAAAGGAAGGAAAAGGAAGTAGCAGAAAAAAAACAAGCGCATATCTTAAGCGTGACGGAAAAAGAAATGAAACAAACGGACACAAAACACTTCAAAAAACGGCCGGTGTTTTTCAAAATACCGTATCTGAGAGCTGTAGAAAAGGCTTTTTTGCAGTTCCCGTGAAACAAAACTTTTCCCACCATGGTGAAGCAGGGTGAATCGTGGTTCAGAGACGATGAGCACCCCTTGTTCTTTTGCTCGCAGGCACAGATCGACATCCTCAAAATAGAGAAAAAATCGCTCATCAAAGCCCTGCAGTTCTTGAAAAATCCGTTTTTCTATGAAAAGTCCGCCCCCGCTCACCCAGTCACAGGGGGCGTCCTGCAGTAAATCTTGCCGAACCAGAAAAGGGAAGAAGTTGCTTCGTACCAGTTGCCAGAGGGTCGGCGCCACTCCAGCACTAAAAGGTTCCCGCTCTCCCTGTGCGTTCATGAGCCAAAGACCCAGGATCTGACCATTACTGTGTTCCTGAAAGGTACTCTCGATACGACGGAGGCTTTCCTTTTGCCACACGGTATCAGGATTGAGAAAACCAAGGATGCTGCCCCGTGCCGAAGCAGCACCAATGTTGGCTGCCCGACCAAATCCTAGATTCCGTTCCTGTTCTAAAAGCCTAATAGGAAACTTCCTAGCTAGCCGCGCCAGGGCCCGTGCCTCACGATGATCATTATTAACGACAATGACCTCAAAAAAATCGTGATTGCTCTCAAGATGAAAGAGTTGTCGCAACGCCAAAGACAACTGCCATATGCTATGGTAATTGACGAACACCAGCGAAATATGAGGGTTAGTGGCCATGGTAAAAATCATCGTATGCCCGCCGCACCGCTCGTGCTTCGTCCCTCCCTCGCACTTCATCAAAAAAATTTTTGAGCCTCCGCAAGGTAGTATATACCAAAAAGTATGGTTTTTGCCAGAAAGAGGCCCATTTTTCGAAAAAAAGCAGTCCCGAAAGTACCAAGTGGTACAATTTTTCCGGATTCATGGCACTCTGCTCTGTATGCCACACCGTGGCTCCTGGGACGACCCTTCCCTGGAAACCAGCGGCTCTGACACGTAGGGAAAAGTCAACATCTTCATAATACAGGAAAAAGCGCTCATCCAAGAGGCCGACTTGCTCCAAAACAGCGCTCCTCACAAGGAGAGCACAGCCCGTGAGGAAAGCACTCTCATAGGAAGAAGCGGCGAGTTCAGCTTTGGTTGGTAACTGATGAAGAGCGCGCATCCGCAGAGCATCAATTTGTCCCTTGGCAAACCACCGCGCTTTAGTCACAGGATCAAGAATAATTGGGCTCCACAGAGCCGCTAACTCGTTTCGTGACGCTTCAGCAATCAACAAGGAGAGGGTGTTTGGCTCCACCCAAGCATCATTATTCAGTAACCAAATGAATGCTGCGCCCTGCTTGAGAACATACCGGATACCCGTGTTCATGCCGCTAGCGAAACCACTGTTTTCTTGCCGAGTCAAATACTGATACTGAGGAAAGTTCCTCTTTGCTAGAGCGAGAGAGTCATCAGTGGAAGCATTGTCCACTACCACAACAAAGAAACATGGGTAACACAGACCCTTAAGCGAAGCCAGAGAGCGCGAAAGACAATCCTGACCATTAAAATTGAGCACTACGATGCCAACCAGAGGAACGAGGGGAGTCATAGCAGAAAGCATTACTGGGTGCGCCTACATCAAAAAATACCTAGGGGACGAGTGTTTCGACTCGTTCCGCAGGCGAGAGCACAGGGGCTCTATCTTTTTCAAAAAGTCCGGCGATCTCGGCGGAGCTAATAGCGCGCGTCAGCCAAAGCATACCAATATAGACAGCCATACTAATAGTCCCTGAAAGTACAAATGAGGTGGGCTCCAGAAGAAAGAGGAAGAGAGCCATCACTCCACCAGAAAGCAGGATCCGTTTGATATTTTCAAAAGATGGGATATAACCGACAAAGCGATAGGTCAGATAACCAGTAGCCAGCGCTACTAGGGCCTCTGTAGCAAGGGCTGTGCTAGCCGCACCAATGTAGGAATAATGAGGAATGAGAAATAGATTGAGGCCGATGTTGAATACCGCTACAAAGATAAGCGTTTGCATGAGCTGCTTTTGGGCATTTCCCACCACCAGGAGCATATTGAAGTAGCTCCCAAAAAAGATCCACCCCAGAGCGAAGATCAGGATACGGAGCACACCTGCTGACTCCTCAAACCCTGTGCCCGATACAATAGCGATAATATCTGCGGCCAAAAACCACGTCCCTACCACAATTGGGACAACGATGATACAAAACACCTTAAAAGTCTTATTAGCTATCTCTTCAAAACGATTACGGTCAGTAAAGATAAAGCGTGAGAGGAGGGGCAGAATTAGTCCCGCAAGCATAGCCGGGAAAAAAATGAGGTTTTCCATGATCTTGTAGGCCACATTGTAGATACCAACATGGGCATTGGACTGCAAAAGCGAGAGGAGAATCGTATCCATCTTAAAATAGGCAAAGGTGATAATAGCTGTCACTCCCATCGGGAAAGAATTCTTTAAGAAGGCTTTCCAAAAGGAGAAGTCAAAATGGAGACGGAATGTAGCATAGCGCCGGCTGAGGAGTAATACGGTAACAGCGTTGAAGGAGAGGGAGATGATAAGGGTACAAACAATAGCGATGAACCCAAAGTCGCGGGAAACCACGATAGTTATAACTCCAACCTGGAGCAGTTTTCCCAAAAATTCCACCATGGCCACTCGATCCATGGCTAGGTTCTTTTGAAAGATGCCATTCAAGACGGAAGAAAGGGTGGAAAACACCATTGCTAAAGCAGCAATCAGAATACCAGTCTTGACATCTGCAGAATAGCCAAAAAAGTAAATGATAGCCGGAGAAAGAAGGAAAAGAGTAATAGACGAGGTAAGACGCAAAGCTACCACATTTCCCAAGATCTTTCCTTCATCAGCACTCTCCCGAGAAATTTCCCGGGCCGTCACCGACCCGAGCCCCAAGTCGGCAATAGCCGTAAAAAAAGCAAAAAAAGCCAGAATGGTGGCGTATTTTCCAAAACCTTCCTGGCCCAAATAGCCAGTCATCAAACGAATCGACAGAAGTGATAGGACCACTGTAGAAAAAACCTTCAAAAAAGAATTGAGGACGACATTATAGGCAATTTTTCTCGCCAGAACCATAATGGTGTTCTCTTTACCACAAACCACCTAGACAGGCAGAGCGGTTATCTTGGGGCGAACGACCACCCGCCGTTCTTCCCCCTGACCGACACTCTCCGTCATAACAGCCTGATCAGCCGAGAGAAAAGCATGCACCACCTTGCGCTCATAAGGGAGCATCGGTCGCATGACTACAGAATCACTCATTTCTAGAACATCTTGCCGTGCCTGGGCCGCTTCTTTCTCCAAAAACTGCTTCTTTTCAAGAAAATAGTCGTTGACATCGACAATAATATCCATTTTTTCACCTAATTTCTTGCGAGTCAGGATACGCACCAGGTGTTGGAGGGCGGAAAGATTCGTTCCATACTGACCAATCAGGAAATTCTGACCCTCATCTACTCGCACAGAGCACAAGAAAGACTGAGGGGTGGTCTCTTGGGGCTTGACTTCCACTATCGCTGTAAAGCCAATCTTCTCAATCAGTCCCTCAGTGATTATTTTGATATTTTGCACGTAATCTTGATTCATAGCATTCGTAACACTCACTAATTATCTTCCTTATAAAGCCTGTGTCTCTTTTCCTTTCTTGGCCAGGGATCGCTGTTGAAAAATCATAAAAAGCGTTGAGAAGAGCCAATACAGGGCCAGAGCCGCCGGAAAAGTGACACCAATAAACAATGTGATAGCGGGTCCAATATAGAGCATCTGTTTATTCATAATCGTAGCAAAGTCGGGCTCATCACTCGCAGACGTTGTTGAAACCGTCACTTTTTGGCTCTGCATAAGCATTTTTGTCTGATAGTACTGTGCTATAGCAGAAAGTATACCGAGCACATAGTTTGGCTTAGTCAAATCAACAAAATTCAAGAAAAGATGCTTTACTGAGCCTGGATTAGCTATAAAGGTATAGAGGTCGGCAGCATTGATAGTAAACCCTGCTTGAGAAATATTAATAATCACCCGATAGATAGCAATGAGTACAATCAACTGAACGATAAGCGGCAGACAGCCGCTGAAAGGATTGGCCTTATGCTCGCGATAGAGCTCCATTATAGCTTTAGTCTGTTTTTCTTTGTCATCTTTATAACGCTTCTGCAGCTCCTTGAGCTTCGGCTGAAGTTCTTGCATCTTCTTCTGCGACTCGATTTGTTTCTTTGAAAGGGGGATAAAAAGGGTTTTTACCAAGAGCGTTGTCAGGATAATGGCTATACCAAAATCATGTCCTGGGACGGTATTATAAAAAAACACCAGGACATTATAGATGGGGTGATACACTAGAGTATCAAAAAGTTCTAGCATAAAGAAAGTTTTTTACTTATTTATGTATTCTACAACGCTTTGAGCAACAGAAGCAACGTTTTTAAGCTCTTCTCTTTGTGGCTTCTTGACAATAAAAAAGACGATGTCTACAGCCTTAGAGCGGCCCTCCTGGATACTTACCGAAAATGGTTCGGCAAGGACTCTTCGCAGACGATTTCGGCTCACCACCTTATCGAGGTATTTTTTCCCAAAAGAGAACCCCAGACGGATATGGCCAAGCTCGTTTTTGGCTATTTTACAGGCTATAGCACCAAAAAAAAAGGGGAGTCCCCTTACGAAACACCCTTTCAAAGTCTTCTTTTGTTCTAAGACGAAGGCCTTTTTTCAGCATAACCACAAAATTTTCCCTAATTATAGGCCTTTTTCGGGAAATATCTCCGGGACAGACATGTTAGACGTTGGTCAGCTTCTTGCGTCCCTGGCGGCGGCGGCGAGTGATAATAGCCTGGCCACCCTTGGTGTTCATTCGCTTAAGAAAACCGTGCCGACGAGAACGTTTGCGGCTTTTTGGTTGGTATGTTTTCTTTGACATACAAGGGTTTTAAATAAGTCTTATAGATAAAAGGTTTGTTCAGTTTATCAGGAAATGCCAGAAAGTCAACCCCGATCTGCTTTTTAGGCTAATATTTCCGTCCCCCTATATAAGCCTTTAGAGAGATATCTTATTGTAAGCGCGCAGGCCAAGACTTTCCTTGGAAGCAGTAAAAGATCACTCTATACAAATCTTCTCTATTAAATATTAGGTGATTTTCAGACTTATCCACCTATTATCCACTTTTATTCAGATTAGACACCTCGCTCTTTTTTTGGTGCGTGCTATAATGGGTTTCACTTAGTGAAATTATCCATAGAGCAGTAGGTACTCCGTGAAACGGAGCTTTCACGGGGTAAACTGTTGATAACTTTTCTCGTATGAGCAACGAAGACCTATGGAAAGCGGTTTTGGGCCAAATAGAGATTTCTATTTCCAAGGCCAACTTCATTACCTGGTTTAAAAATACCGGGATTCTTCAAAATCAGAACGGGGTAGTAACGATCGGAGTTCCCAATGGTTTTGCCAAGGAGTGGCTCGAAAATAAATATAACCACTACATCCTGAAGGCACTCAAGAGCTTTGATCAGGGTATTCGCGAAATTCACTGCATCTTAGCACTAGAAAAAACAGCTCCCAACTCGATTGATTCAGTAAAAATGCTTGCTGGAGTGAAGGTGGCTGAGATGTCTACTGGATTTGTTCGTAAAAAAATTATTGAGAAACCTTCTTTTGGCACAACCCCTCACGATACTACTGTTTTTCATGAAACCAATCTCAACGGCCGCTATACCTTTGAAAACTTCATCGTAGCCGAAAATAATGAGCTTGCCAGAGCTGCCTGTTTTGCTGTTTCCCAAAATCTCGGCATGATCTACAATCCTCTCTTCATCTACGGGGGTGTCGGTTTAGGGAAAACACATCTTCTCCAATCTATCGGCAATGAAGTGGTTAAAAATGCCCCGGAAAAGCGTATAAAATATATCACCTCCGAATGCTTTACTACCGAACTGGTTGATTCTATCAAAAATCAGAAGATTGATAAGTTCAAGGAATACTACCAGCAGATGGATCTGCTCATCATCGACGATATTCAATTCCTTTCCGGCCGTGAAAAGACCCAAAATGAATTCTTTCACATCTTCAATGTTCTCTACCAGATCAACAAGCAGGTAGTTATCTCAAGTGACCGACTACCGAAAGCCATCCCGACCCTGGAAGATCGTCTGCGGTCCCGTTTTGAGGGAGGGATGATTACTGACATCAGTCGCCCAACCCTCGAAACCCGCATCGCCATCCTTAAATCAAAACTTGAGGAAAAAGGCTTTAACATGGAAGAAAAAGCCATCCGTTTCGTGGCTGAAAATGCCTCACAGAATATTCGTGAGTTGGAAGGATCACTCAACCGGGTCATTGCTTACTGTGAATTTCACAAAATAGCTCCCTCTATCGAAAATACCGAGAAAATTCTAGCAGAACTCATCGAAAATAACAAAAAGAGTCTCCAGGCCGAAGATATCTTTCGAGTTATTACTGAATTTTACAATGTTTCTAAAGAGGAACTTATTAAAAAGGGGCGTAAAAAGGAAATTTCCCATCCTCGTCAGGTAATGATGTATCTTCTCCGCCAAGAACTCAATCTCCCTTTCTCAGCTATTGGTAATCTCCTTGGTGGTCGGGATCACACCACCACTCTCCACGCCTTCGAAAAGATTAATACCAACCAAGAAACTCATACTCGTCTCAAAGAAGAAATTAATACCCTTAAAGAAAAACTCTACTACTCCTAAGCGTGAATACCCCTGTATAACCACTATAAACCATGTATAATCCATAGATAATAGCTATCAGAAATGGGGACAAATCACCACTCAATTATTCCTTCACCTGAACACTATTAAATAGCTTACCATTTAACATAATACTATTATATTCTTTTTCTCTAAAAAATCCCTTATCTGCAGTATAATAATGAGTTATCCAGTTATCCACACTCCTAATGATAATAATAATTCTAATATATAAAAAATAATTCATTCTTATAGGACACATTTATGAAGGTCACTTGTACTCAAGAAAACTTTGCCAGAGCTCTTTCTTACCTGGAACGGGTAGTAGGAAAACAAACTACTCTACCAATCCTTAGTAATTTTCTTTTAGAAACCGAAAAAGGACGGTTAAAAATATCAGCCACTAATCTTGAGATTGGAGTAATTGTTTTTATAGGAGCAAAAATAGAGAAGGAGGGGCGGATTACAGTACCAGCTAAAATACTTAGTAATTTTATTTATAACCTTCCTGGTGGAGATATTCTTAACCTTGAAGAAAATCACCAACATTTAAAAGTAGTGAGTACAAATTATCAAATTCGTATTAAAGGTATGGATGGAAAGGATTTTCCGATTATTCCTCAATATACCAAGGAATACCAGTATATTTTTCCTGCTCAGGAAGTAAAAAATGCCCTCTCACGACTCTTATTTTGTGTGAGTGTTAATGAAGCTCGTTTGGAATTAACGGGTGTTTGTCTATCATTTGGAACAGCTACGCTTCATATGGCAGCAACGGACAGCTTTCGTTTGGCAGAAGAAATATTGTCTTTGGAAAAACAAAAAATACAGCCCCAGGAATTTCCCAGCGAACAGCAGTCACTTATCGTTCCCAGTGGAGTTCTTCATGAAATATTACGGGTGATTACTCCAGAAAGTGTAGAAATTAAGATGTCCCTTGAAGAAAATCAGTTATTTTTTGAAGTAGATGGGGTAGAAATTATTTCGCGAGTGATTAATGGTAAATATCCTGATTATCGGCAGATCATCCCAAAAAATTTTTCCCTACAGGTTATTTTTGAAAAGCAGGCTTTACAGCGAGCGGTGAAGATGGCGGGAGCCCTATCATTGTATAGTTCTGGGGAGATTGCTCTGGTTTTTGATAGTGAACATAAAACCTGTACTTTCCTGTCACAATCGCATGAAATTGGGGAAAATAAGACGGTGTTACCAGTAGAATATAAACAAGGGGAAACGCCGCTAACTATGGTGTTTAATCCCCGTTATATTCTTGAGGGAATTAACGCCCTTTCGAGTGAGAAAATACTCTTTTGTGCTAATAGTGGAGCGACACCGGCAGCTCTGCGGATGGTTGATGAAAATATGGCCTCTGATGAGCGCTATCTCTATATCATGATGCCAATCCGCAAGTAAGAATAAAAGGCCGTGTCTAATAGGACAACTTTAAAATACTCTGAATAGCCAGAATAATAAATACTTCTATTTAAGTTGTATCACTGAGTATGCGGACACTGAAATATTTCTTACCAAA
>JAUYFO010000017.1 GCA_030690925.1 Candidatus Moraniibacteriota bacterium | reverse complement strand
TGACACCGAAGCGACAATAATGACATCTTTCCTCGTCAGCAGCGCCTGAGTCGAAGCATGTCGCAAACGATCAATCTCGGCATTGATTTGAGCATCCTTCTCGATATAGGTGTCGGAAGCCGGCATGTAAGCTTCCGGCTGGTAGTAGTCATAGTAAGAGACGAAATAGTGCACGGCATGGTTAGGAAAGAATTGCTGATACTCCTGAGCCAACTGGGCCGCCAGGGTTTTGTTGTGAGCGATGACCAGTGCTGGCTTATCATAGGCCGCGATGACGTTGGCCATAGTAAACGTCTTCCCGGAGCCCGTCACTCCAAGCAGTGTCTGAAAACGCTGGTGCTGCTCTAGGCCCTTGTTTAACAAAGTGATTGCTTTGGGTTGATCCCCAGCTGGCTGCCAATTGGACTGTAGGTGAAAGGTGGCCATAGTCCTTTACTTTGATGCCGAATGAAACCACGCTCTGAGCGACTGTTGCAAATGTCGATACAGGTACCTGCCCCGACCACGGTGGATGTAAAGAATCACAAGTAACCCGATGATACACAGGGTCACCGCGATATCTACCAGAATCTTCACGCTATCAATGTGGCGCCACAGTGTATGGAGTTTGGCCAAACCAGTGTACCCGGCATACAAATACAGCAGATCCTTGAAAAAATTACCCGCATACGTAGCGATGAGAAACACGCGCAGATCCATCTTGATGATACCCGCTGCCAGCGACACCGGCGTCGTGGGAAAAGGCGGCAAGAGCCGGAGAATAAACAACACGCCGCCATCCTTCCAGTGGTGACCGACAAAACGTTTGCCGATATTTTCCAAATCTCGATGGGTAATCCCGAGCCACTTGGTCGCCTTGGGCATGAAAAAATCTTCAGCTTTGTCACCGAGTACATAGTAGCACCAGGCACCGAGCGTCTTGCCAGCATTGCCGACTACGGCCAGAAACAAGAGGTACCAGAGAGTGTCCCCCTGTGTCAGGGCCAACGACCCAGCGATACCCATAATGAGCGCCGAGGGAATAGGGCTGATTACCTCTTCGAGAAAGGAGCCAACAAAAACAAACAAGGGAAGCGGCATGTTGAGCGCCGAGTACTTGACCGCATATTCAATAGCGCGCAAAAAAGACATATCAAGACAAACAAAAAAAATATGGAAGGCTAGGGTCTGTCTTCACAGTATACAGAAGGAAAAACAGTCCCGCCATGGCGGGACTGTTTTTAGGCCCTTTTAGTTGATGAAAGTGAGCGCGTTTCCCTTCTTGTCACCACGACCGGTACGACCGATGCGGTGAATATAGTCTTCGTAGTTTTCTGGTAATTCGTAGTTGATGACATGGGTGACATCAGGAATATCGAGTCCGCGTGCCGCCACGTCGGTCGCTACCAAAATAGCGATCTCGTCCTGACTGAAACGCCGCAGAGCCCGCTGCCGCTGCGACTGACTCTTGTCGCCATGGATTGAATCGGCCTTGAAGCCACGCTCTTCCAAACGATGCGCCAGTTTATCCACCGCATGCTTGGTCCGCCCGAAGATGAGCACTTTCTGAAACTCTGGCTTCAGCAGAAGGTTGTGGAGCACCTCGATTTTCTCTTCCTTCGGACCAACATGAATCACGTCCTGGTCGACATTTTCCGATGTCGCCCGAGATTTGATAGTAATCGTCACTGGGTCGTTCAAGAATTTCTTGGCCAGTTCAGCAATCTCGCGCGGCATGGTGGCCGAGAAGAAAAGTGACTGCCGTGGTGACTGCATGAGTGCCACCAGGTACTTGATGTCGTTGATAAATCCCATATCGAGCATGCGGTCGACTTCATCGAGCACAATGTTGTTGAAACCGGAAAGATCCAGCTTCTTGCGTTCGATTAGATCTTTCAAACGGCCAGGGGTACCGATAACAAAGCTGGGGTTACGGGCCAGGCTGCGCATCTGCTCTAAAATATGAGCACCGCCGATACACAGGGCGGCATGCAGTCCCGAGCCACGAGAAAACTCACGCAATTCGTCCTCAATCTGAAGCGCCAATTCGCGGGTCGGCACAATAATGAGCACCTTCTCAGTCTTGTGCTTGAACGTCTTGTGAATGAGCGGCAGGAGAAATGCAGCGGTCTTGCCGGTGCCGGTATTGGCAATACCGACGACATCACGACCGTTTAGGATATGAGGAATGGCTCCGTCCTGGATGGGTGTCGGGTGGATATAGCCACGGGCAGCCACCACGGCTTTGATCTTGCTGTGCATCTCAAAATCAGCAAAGCTGTGCTGCGGATTATAGACTTCTGTTTCAGTTGTTTGGATGGCTTTCTTCACAAACTGAGTGAAGTCGAGTTCTCGCTCGGCGGGACGCTTCTTGCGCCCATGGGTCGGACGACCAAAGCGATTGACGGCGGTACTGCCACGTTGAGAGGTTCTCCCTCTCGGGTTTCTGCTAAACATTCTTGTGAACGTTATGGGTTAGAATCTTCTTTCTCTCCTTCAACAGAGAAAAAACATTCTCCCAAAGGATCTAAAGTAGTACTTCATTAAATCAGAGAAATGGATCCCTGTCAAGTGTCTGTTCGAGAAAAAGCCTGTAACTCCTGTTTGAGCTTGCGGTACTCGGGCATCGTTTGGGCTACCAAAGACCAGAAACGGCGCGAATGGTTAAGCTCTCGGAGGTGGCACAGTTCGTGCACCACCACATAATCCCGCAGGTGCGCTGGCAAAAACATGAGGCGATAGTTGAAGCTGAGTGCTCCTTTGGCCGAACAACTCCCAAAACGCGTTTTCTGGTTGCGAATCGAAAGCTGTCGATACGTCACCTTGTATACCTTTTGAAAATGCTCGACCCGCTCCACAATACACTGACGCGCTTGCTTTTTGGTCGCTCGGTACTCTTCACTACTCCCCTGCGCAAGCAGTGTCCGCGGCCGAGCCAGCTGGTGCTGCTGCATCTCCCGCACCCAGGCGAGCTTTGTCTCCAGAAATGCTCGCGCCCGTTTCAGAGAAAAAATACTTGGCACCGACAAAACAACCTGCCCGTCATAACGCACGGCGATGCGAATACGCCTCGAACGACGTGTCCGCCTTTCGATAACGTCAATACTTTCCGAAGTATCAGTCGGCAAGATGTTTTTCTAATATTTCTTTGGCCCGTGCGATGTCATCACTATGGATACTATCTCGATGATTTTCCCGCAGTTCATTGAGCATCGTATCCACCTCACGTCCACTGACACCCCTTCCTCCAGAGCCACCATCCTTATCCAAATGAGCCTCAAGAACGTTAAAAAACTGCTCCCCCTTATGATGACCCAGACGATCTCCCAAATCTCTCCGTACCTGCTTCTTGACTTCGCTCGGCGTCATCCTTCGTGTACTCAAAGAAGAACTTCCGTTCGATGCTGGCGGCGTGACCGGCTTACGTGGGGCGGAAAAAAATATTCCCATATGAAAGTATTACGATTTACCCACCCATACTATAGCTCTTTTTGTCTTTTTGGAAAAGAAAAAAGGGAGCAATCGTTGATCGTCCCTTATGTTGGTCTGTTGACCGTAACGGTTTTACTCGCCGTTCCTGGCTGCCTTGATCACATCGCGCACTGTCCGTCGCAAGTAACGCCCTGGCCGCCCTGGCCGGACAGTTTGCGGGACTGTGTCCACGGCCTTGGTGGGTCGCAGATAGAGATCACTACTGGCAACTACGGTGCGGCCGCTTGGTCGAACCAAGGCTGACAGCCTGATTGCTGGTATATTTTTCACTTCTTCTCCTGGTTGATTGTCATTGTCTGGGGCTGCGTTTCAGCGACTCCTTCTGTTGCTGCCATGTGCGCTTGTAGCGCAGCGAGTTGACTTTCCTGTCTGAAAGCTGGATAACCTTTCAGCTCATTCAGGATGCGTGACTGTCGCACGTTACCGTGCCGCCGCACCATACGAGTTACCGAAACCGTACCCCAGCCGTTTACATTCGCCATTGTCTTTCCTTTTGGTGATTGTTGTACTCCATCCACCACCGTGATGAATCGAGCCGTTCTCCGAGAAAAAATAGAAAACAAAAAAAGTCTTCCGGAAGAAAGGCTTGATTCAGCACTTTTCAGCAACTCTGAACTGTTAAACTACTACTATACATTATACACCCAAACCGCCAAAAAGTCAATCCCGTCCGCACCTTTTTACCATCAGAAGCGCCCCACAGTCAGCATCACCTTGTCGGTGCTGGTAACCGGGGCATGATCGCCCGTGGCATAATCAGTAATGGCGTCGTAGAGCACTGCTTCCGGATAACGATAGTCTTTCCCCTTGCGTGTCCCGGGGTCATTCACGATAAACTCTACTGTCTTGGTATCGTAGCCGATAATCACCACCATATGACGGGCTGGCCCTGGTTGCTTGAAGTTGGGGTTCTTCAGTTTGCGCCCGTCGGTCGGCACAATAACAATCTTACCCAAAGCGATGGCCTGCTGGATATCCCCGATCTTGATATCCTTTTCCACTGTCGCGATAACACCATAATACTCACCAAGGAGCCAGGCCGTATCATTGATCGAAGTGTCTATGGCATGTCCGAAGTGTTTCTTTTCGAATGTCGCCAAAGCCTGAATCTCTGCCTTGACCCCCTCCGGTGTCAGAAGACCCTGATTCACCCACGCTTCCGCCATAATGATCGAGGCTTCCTCACAAGCATCCTGAAACAATGGGTTAGCCCATGAAGCAAAGGGAGCTTGCACCGTAAAGGGAACATCATCGATGAGCACCGCCATCGGCAAAGGTTCTGGAACTATCGGTAGCGTCGGTGTTGTCTCAGGTATAGTGGGAACTTGTGCTTGAGGCGGTCGTAGTTGTTCTGCCGTTACCACGGTACCCTCTTGAGAAAAAGGCGCTCGCTTGCCCCAGGAGAAAAACGCCGCCCCAGAAAGCGTCAGCAGAATCGCCCAACCAAATATGAATCTATGTTTCATACGATTTTTTTGTGAAAACAGATCATATTCGTGTACAATAGAGAGTAAACGAGAGAGTAAACGCCCTCATTCTAACACATATGAGTCTTTCCCCAACAAAACTGGTTCTTTTTTTCTTTGTACTACTGGCCTTCTTCACTCCACTGACGGCTGTTATCGCTTTTGAAAAAACCAAACGCCTCCAAGATCAACTCGCCGCGGAGGAAGCAGTCGTCGCTGCGCGAAAAGAAGCCAAGCTGGCACGCTACCAGTACTATCTCGACCTCTATGATCACAAAAACGAGCTTCAGAAAACTATGGCCAATGCCAAAACCCAGTATGAGCAACTACTCGCTGATCAACCAGAGTTGATGAAAAGTAACCAGATGATGGCAAAGCGGACCATGTTCAAACCCATCGCTCCTCACCAGATGACCACCAAACCGAAATCCTCCACCAAAACCAAAACCTCCTAAACCTATGCGTTCCCCTGCTTTTAAAACGCTGCTCATGATACCGGTACTGCTCGCAGTTTTTTTCGCCTGGGGTCTGTTGTCACCATTTCAGTCCACTCGTTCATTTTTTTCAAAACCATCCTTCTTCATGACCGCCGTGGCAGAAAACGATAATGAAGAGGCTGGGGAAGAAAATGGGGATGACTCGCCAGCATCACTTCTCAAAGGTGTCCCGGTGACCGCAGTAAACACCACCTACGTACCAGTCAAAGAAACGGTTACGATGACACCAGTAGTCTATCAAAACGATACCGATGGCGACGGTGTTCCCAATGCTCTGGATCAGCACCACGACGAAGATGATTTCACTTACTTCGAATCAGAAACTGATGACAACTATAATGGCATCATCGACTCCTACGAACAGCCGTAATATCTGGCACAGTCTCCGCCAGACAGTAAATGGGGAGATTATGAACACCGACATCCTGTGTGAGATCCAGTTTCTCCCCAAAGAGGAGGCTCTGGCGACACAGTGTCTCGCCACCGTTTTCGCCATGTTTCGGACCTTTGAAGCCCGCTATAGTCGTTTCCAAAAAAACAACGAGTTGTGGCAACTCAACCATAGCGAACGCATGGCTCTTTCCGAGGAATTCTTTGATCTCCTCGTACGCGCCCAGGACTTCCACACCAAGACAAACGGCCTCTTCGACCCGAGCATCCTCTCAGCTCTCGAACAAGAGGGCTACAGCGGGGCCACGACAGAAACATTCAACGCAGGGGGGGTATCGTTTACCACGCTCAAACTCGATCATGCAACTCTCACTGTCACCAAACCAAGCAACTTGCGGGTCGACCTAGGAGGTATCGGCAAAGGCTACATCGTGGATCAGGTCGCTACCTTCCTCACCCGGCATTTTGACAACTTTCTCGTTGATGCCGGAGGGGATATCTTCGCCGCAGGCAGGAATCAAAAGGCCAACTACCCCTACTGGGCCGTCGCCGTCGAACACCCCCAAACAGGACAGGATATCGCGCTCCTCCTCCTTCATGGCATGGCCGTGGCCACTTCGGGGAGTAATCGTCGCCACTGGCAGAAGAATGGCGAACACAAGCACCACCTCATCGACCCCGCTTCCCAGAAAAGCGCAGTATCAGACATCCTTTCTGTCACCGTCATCGCTCCGGACACTACCACAGCCGACGTGTTTGCCAAGACCCTGTTCATCGCCGGGAGCAAAAAAGGCCAAGCGCTAGCAAAACAACTCGCTCTCCCGGCCATCTTTGTCACTGAAGCCGGTACGGCCATCATAAACCATGAAGCACAAAAATATGTTTGGAAAACTTAAGTCACTACTCCTGGTGCTCAGTATCATAAGCGGAGCCACGCTCGCAAGAGAAGCGAGCGCCCTCGTCAATGATAGCGACACTGATGGCCTCACGGATCAAGGAGAAACCACACTCTACTTTACCGACCCACAGAATCCTGATAGTGACAACGATACCTTTTCCGATAGCAATGAGGTGCTCGCCCAAAGTAACCCTCTGGATCAAAAGAGTGTCCCAGGATTTGGCATCACCTCCGCTCTATCCTCCACCCTGGAAACGACTGGCTTTTTCCCGCATCTTCTGAAACTGCTCATGCAGCCGTTCCATCTCCGTATCCGATAAGTCTTCCAGATCGAGCAACTGGTTGCGGGATGACTTACCCGCCCGAATCAATTCATCGAGTTTAAGTTGCATGGCCTTGGCATCGCGGTTCTGGGTGTTTTGCACCAAGAAAATCATTAGGAAGGTCAAAATAGTCGTCCCGGTGTTGATCACCAGCTGCCAGGTATCAGAATAGTCAAAATAGGGACCCATCATCGCCCAAAGCAAAACTACTACTACGGCGGCCACGAAAGCTCCGGAAGATCCAGCGATTCTTGATGCTTTCTGGGCCATTTTGCGAAATATATCGTTCACAGTAGAAGCTACTATTGTTACTCAGGAGAAATGTAGTCTATCTCCGGGGCCAGACGAAAAGAGCGAGCGGCTGGTAACTCACCGTAGCCTATGCGAAAAAACAAAGCGGCTGTTTTCCCGCGAATCTCAAATATTTCATAAATTTGATTTCTGGCCGACTCGATAATAGCTTGTTCCTCTTCTGAAAAAACATTCTTGGTCGTTTTCATCATCCCCTCGAAAAGATAGAGTACGCCACCACAAGGCTGTAAACTAATCCCGCGCTCTGTCGCTCGCAACCATACCCGCTCCGCCGCCCTGCCGGCCTTGACATAATCAATGGCTTGGTCACCATCAGTCACAACGATGCCAAAAGCGCCACTTTTTCGGTATTTGCGCATGCGTTTCAGATACACCATATGAGCGATGCCTGTCATACGAAAAAAAGTAGTGATGGACCAAGAGCGCATCAGCTTAATTCCCAATTTTTCAAACGAAGAAAGTCCAAGGGTGTCGATATAAAGACCGGTGCCTCGGTGCTCGTCTCTCCGATTGGTGAAAAAGTGTTCAAAAAAGAACCGGTGAAAGGATCTGCTCTGGAACATAAGCTGCTCTACCGCAGCACTGGCGTGAGCCAAACCATCCATCTGTTCTGGCTGGTCCAAAATAATGAGAGAGTGATTCCCTGTTTTTTCTGCTTCTTCTTGAAGTGCTCTTTTATCAGCTTCAGGAATTTTTTCAGGACGGTAGGCGTTACGATTGGTGCGACGCTTCAGAAGCTGGGCATAGAGCGGGTCCTCTGGTATTTCTGCTGGTGTCAGAGTGATTTTCGCAACGGGGTTGGATCCACCACTAGGAAAATAGAGCACCTCTGCCCCGTACCCAGAGTGCCCAGCACTCTCAACCATATTTTCTATGCAGGTGCCATGCGAGACGTAGGAAGCATGCTGGCCACTGTTGTAGAGGGTAGTGTCTTTTGCAACAACATTGAGAACAAAAATGACGTTGCCATCCACCAGAAAACGCCAGGGCTGAGAGTTTTCTCCGGAAGGCGCTGTAACACCATCATGAATGATCTTCGCAATATCCTCTCTGAGATTCTTATCTTTCATACTTACCAAAAAAATAGCAACTCTACAGTGCCTATAATGCTCTCAGTATAGCACATTCTTTCTTTTCTCCTTATATATATACCACAAAACCCTTTCGGGTGTGTTTTTCTTGGCGGGGAGAACCGGCCATAGATGGGAACGTTTTCCGACCCACTATCCTCTCGAAAGTACTAGCCAGTGGGCAGATCTCTAGCCTATTGATTGAGAGGCTAGAGAAGATTATGGTGTGGGAGTCTCAGACTTTTGATGGATGAGTGAAAACAAATCTACCATCCCCTTTATTCCGCAATAATCGAATCTAAAAAATTTCTATCTCCTCCTCCAAACAAAAACCAGCCCGAAGGCTGACATTATCAATTCAAAGTAACTTATCTGGCATGAGATAATTGTTCATCGTATTTTTCAATCACTTTTCTTTGATCCGCGTTGGCCTTTTTCATAACCCGCATCAGAACATCTTTTTGTTCTTCTTCACTGGCATCATAAAAGAAAGCCGAAAAATCACTTTTTCGCTTTTGAGCTGGTTTGATACCAAAAATACGCTTGAGAAAATCCTTCATAACACCTCAATAAAAACTGTTAAACTTAAGTTCTCTTACACCTGAATATTGACGGCTTTGAGGGTTTCTGTGATCGATTGGTTTTTTTCCAAACCAAAATATGTGACCTTTTTCGTTGGATAGTGTTCGGCCAAGCCATTGGCAAATTCATCAGCAAAAGAAGGTGTGAGAACATCCACCAGAGAAAAATCAAGCTGAATATCTTCACCTGATCCATTGACCATCTGGCGTACACGCGCCACGGCTTCCTTGGCTGACGGACGGCCATTCAAGACGGATCCAAATTTTTTCATTTCAATATTTTTCATACTCTTTACCTTATTTACATTCTATCATGAGCTGGGCGGTTGTTCCTAACACCTTGGGCACGCTTTTTTCCTGACTGCCAGAAGCATTCACAGAAACAAAACCAGCGCCAGAACGAATAGCGAGCGTACCATGAAACTTATCATTTGAACAGCGCTTCAGAATAAAGATTCATTCTTTCTTGACTGCCAATTCTGGCATCCATAATGCGTACCCAGGCATATTTCTCTAGGTCGCCAGTGAAAAAAGTGGGCTTGCCTCCAATTTTAATCACAGACTGATCCATATCATCCATAAATTTATAGATGAGGGCATTGGTAATCTGGTCAATTTGCGCTGAAGGATTCGGAACCACCCCCACCAACACTTGGCGGGCAGAATCGATATGTCGTTTGGTGTCGGTGTTCATACTATTTTAGTTTCTTGAGGGTATTATTTGCCAAAAGAGACTTCATTTGAGTTATTGCTATCTCGTTTAATTTTAGCAGCCGTTCTTTTTGAGACATTCCCATTTTTATAAATTCAGAATTGAGTGTCTCTAAATTGGCAAGACAAACAAGCTGATACACATCAGAATAATCTCGCATGTTGCCTGCTTTGTTTTTGTTCACACTTTTCCATTCGACAGCAGTCATACCGAACAATGCTTTGTTCAAAATATCCGCTTCACTAGCATAAGTATTATTCGCATCTTTTTGTGAAAGTTGTTGCGGTAATATAATGTTTTCTTTGATTGAATCGGTATGGATTCGATAGTTGATTTTGGTTAATGCACGCTTTGCATCCCAACCGAGTGTCAACCTTTCAGTTTCTTCAGTTTTCAAACGCTGAAAT
>JAUYFO010000013.1 GCA_030690925.1 Candidatus Moraniibacteriota bacterium | reverse complement strand
GACGGAAGGTGTACTGGGTAACGGTAGGGCCGATGCGCACTTCTCCTGGCTCCACATCAATGCCGAAGTGTTTGAGGGTGCTCTGAATGATATGTTTGTTGCGCTCAGTATCCCCCCCCACTGCTTGGCCCGTGGTAGATTCCAAGAGATCCACTGACGGCAACTCCCACTGCCGACGATGGCGGGAATGTTTGGGCCGAATAAAGGCGGGGACTAACACGGTTTCCTCTTCGCCACCATTTTCTTCCACTGTCTCTCCCCTAAATTCGATCTTACCAATATTGTGTTCAGCCAAATCAGTCACCGGTGCTGCTTCTACGGCCACTGGCTTTTTTTCTCCTTCCCCTTCCTCTGCCAACGGTGAAGAGAGCAGTGGTGCGACCTGAGGTACCACGGGTTCATTTGTTGATACAGGCTCTGTCTCTGGCACTACTGGCCTCTTAAAACGCCCCACAACCTTTTCAAACGTATGAATGAGCGACATATTAAAGGCGGCAATCATCCCCACTGCAAACAAAGAGAGAGCAATCAGCGTCCCGGCAAGCTTACCAGTGAAGTTCCCCAAGACATAAGCAAAACCGAAACCAACATAACCACCGCCTTCTCCGGCTCGCGCCACCTTCAACATTTCCTTGGTAGTGTCACCACTATAGAGATGAAGCAGTCCAAGGAGAGCACAAAATCCCAAAACAAGACCGATAAACTTCACCGCATCGGCTAAGGTTGTGGTACGCCGCTTGAGAAACATGAACGCCGCCGCCAAGAGCACCAACGGTAGCAACCATTTTCCAAAACCGAGTAACACCCCCAGCATGGTATCTAACCACTCACCAAGTACCCCCGCCGCCCCAAAAAATCCCAGGAGAAACAAAATCGCCAGAGCAAACAAAAAAACAGCGGCAATGCTGCGCTTGGCATCACTGTGAAGAATGTCTTCCCACTGAAAACTATTGTCACCCTTCCTCTTTTCTCGATTCTCGCCTTTTTTCTTGCGTCCCATATTTGATATTTCGAGTACTCAATATAGGCGCAGTATAACATAAAAACAAGTCCTTCTTCAAAAAGAAGCTAGCAAGACTTAGCCCACAAAAATACCCCCTTCATAAGGGGGTACGTGGTCCGTTAGCCAAAGTTCATTATGGCCGCTTCGAAAAAACAACTCGTTCGACCTTGACAATTCTTTTTTCTAACTTCTCTACTTCACTCCGATCAGCTTTCGTTGTCAGTGTATATTTAATATCAGTCACATCATCCTGTAGTTTGTCTAGTCGCCCATCAATACCATCTAGTCTACCATCAATGCCGTCCAATCGAGACACGATACCACCATGCTGCTCAGCAAGAAGCTGAATGCCTTCATTCATATTCTCAAGCATCGACATAACTTCACCGGAAGCGAACATTGCTTCATCTTTTTTTATTACTTTCTTTTTCATATCTTTCCTATCTCCCCCAATTACATACCCAGTATACTCCCCTCCCCGCTCATGTCAAAAACATGAAAAGCACTACAAGTGTATCCCCATGATATTCTCCACCCGCTCAAAGGTGGCTGTTTCTGGGGTCAGAGCTCTTTTTGGATCCTTATTCAGCCCGGCGGCTTTGAACTTTTCAATAGCCAGGGTAACAACGCTATCCCTCAGACGAGTCACCTCATCTAGAGCAACTTGGCCACGCTCTACAGTTCCGTTACCACCAAACAACAACTTGGTTCTTTGCCACAATGTAGCCTCGAGACCACGCTCTTTTGCTGCTGCAAGCGTAGCATACTCTCCTACCGTTGCTTCTTTAGCAACAAACTGAGCATACTCAAGTTCTGTCAGAAGCGCCAGCATGTCGGCATCCTGTGACAGCGTAGTTTCAAAATCTTTGTAGCACTGCTCCACAAACTGATCCATCTGATGAGCAATTGCAGTCATCTTGCTATCAAATATCGGATCATCCATGGCAGGATAGACCAGGTCATCCTTCATCCCGAGTTCCTGAGCCAAGCGTACTTTCTCATACACCAGCCTCGTGGTCTCGACATGTTCTGAAAGTGATACATCCTCTGGTGGCAACGATGGCATGGCTTCGACTTTTTTCAAAAGATCAGTAGTGGTTTTCTTGAGAGCACCCTCTGCCCACTCCACCATCTTGGCGGATGTATCCTTCCTAGCAAAATCTACCGCAGCCTTTGTATAGGCTACTTCTCGTTGAAAATATCGCCTTGTCTCTTCAAGGGATCGGCCAGGTACGGGATGTGTCGCTGGTTGTTTTTCAAATTTTGACATACCTTGTATTCACAGATTATCGTGGCTTGAGTATAGGCATTTTTGAGCTATTTTACAAAAAAGAAAACGGGTTTACCCCGTTGTTTTCCAAAACTTATACGGCTTGATAAACCGTTTTTTTACCTCATTATCTCCCATTATAGCACAAAAACACCCTCTTGTCCAGAGGGTGTTTTCGAAAGCTTGGCACATGCAACTGGTTTAAGCTTTTTTGTTGACATCGAGGCCACGGTAACCGGTACCGGCAGGAATGAGCCGTCCGATGATAACGTTTTCCTTAAGCCCTCGCAAACGGTCTTCCTTACCAGCCACAGCGGCGTTGATAAGGACTCGGGCAGTCTCCATAAACGAAGCCGCGGAGAGGAAGGATTCGGTTGAGAGCGCCACCTTGGTGATACCCAAGACCATGGATTCGCCAACCGCCTCACGACCCTTCTTGTTCCTAGTGTCTTCGTTGGCTTCCAGGAACTGGTCCTTCTCCACAATATCTCCAGGGAGCAAGAGGGTGTCTCCTGGATCCGCGACTCGGATACGCGACATCATCTGACGGATGATCACCTCGATGTGTTTGTCATTGATGGCTTCACCCTGAGCGGCATAGATCTCTTCGATCTCACGGATAATGTAACGATGTACTGCTTCCTGACCCATGATGGCAAAGAGTTTGCGCAGATCGATGTGGCCCTCGCAGAGCATATCACCGACTGAAACCAGATCGCCTTCTTTCACCTTAAGGGTGATGTTGATCGGCACCTGGAACTCGTGCTCTGCCTGATCATTATCAACAATGACAATCTTCACCACCTTCACTCCATCGCGAGTGATGCTCTTCACCTGACCAGCCACTTCCGAGAGGATGGATTCGGTCTTCGGCACTCGGGCTTCAAATATTTCCTCCACTCGAGGGAGCCCCTGAGTGATGTCCGAGCCGGCCACTCCTCCGACGTGGAAGGTACGCATAGTCAGCTGGGTTCCTGGTTCACCGATAGCCTGAGCGGCCACCACTCCCACAGATGCGCCGAGTTCTACCAGGGCACTGCGGCCCAGGTCAATACCATAACACATGCGACACACTCCGCGCCGGGACTTACAGGCCACAAGCGAGCGAATCTTAATCTTGGCGATGTTCTTCTTTTCGATGATTTTGGCTGGCTCACGAGTTATGAGCACACCCTTTTTCACGATTACTGCTTTGGTTTCTGGGTCCTTGATCGCTTCTATGGTAGTGCGGCCCTCGATACGGGTGGCAAAGCTCTGACCGATAGCATCGGAATCCTCACGGTAGAGGTAGGTGCCTTCGCCGTCTGCGCAGTCCTCTTCCCGGACAATGATGTCCTGAGAGACATCGACGAGGCGACGCGTCAGGTATCCGGCGGTCGCAGTACGAAGTGCGGTGTCCGCCATACCCTTACGAGCACCGTGGGTGGAGATAAAGTACTCCAAAACGTTGAAGCCCTCCTTAAACGAACTCTTCACTGGAAGCTCGATGGTTTCTCCGGTCGGACCAGCCATCAGCCCCTTCATACCGGTCATCTGGACGATAACCGATTCCGAACCACGAGCCTTGGAATAAATCATGGCGTGGACTGGGCCCTCCTTGTCGAGGTGCAAACGGACAGCATCAGTGATCTTACTTTTGGTTTCGTTCCAGATTTCGATCACCCGGTTCTTGCGTTCCTCGTTGGTAAGCAGCCCCATGTTGTATTGGTCTTTCACTTCAGTAATCCGTATTTCAGCCGCAGCCATGAGGGCTGGCTTCTCTGCTGGAACAATGAGGTCATTCATACCCCAGCTGATAGCCGAACGAGCAGCCGCTCGGAAGGTTAGATCCTTCATGCGGTCAGCAAATTTGGCCGCCTCGTCCTGACCAATCGTTTCGAGGATACGCGACATAATTATTTTCAGATCTTTCTTAGTCATTTCTTCATTCACGAAGCGCAGACTCTCGGGCAGGATGTCATTGAGCAGGATGCGCCCGACAGAGGTCTCGATGATCTGACCAGCAAACAGCAACCTCACCTTGGCATTGACGGCAATGATATCGTTCTGGTAGGCCAGGATAGCCTCGTCCATAGTACCGAACGCCTTTCCCTCGCCCTTACCCCCCGCTTTCATGTGGGTCAGGTAGTAGGCACCAAGCACCATGTCGAGCGTCGCCGAAACAATCGGTTCGCCAGACGCCGGCTTGAGTAGGTTCTTGGAAGAGAGCATGATCGTCGCACTCTCGTGACGGGCCTGATCGGTCAGCGGCACATGCACAGCCATCTGGTCACCGTCGAAGTCGGCATTGAAGGCGCTGCACACCATCGGATGAAGACGGATAGCCTTGCCTTCGATCAATACCGGCTGAAAAGCCTGAATTGAAAGGCGATGCAACGTCGGTGCGCGGTTCAAGAGTACGTAGTGGTGCTCGATAATCTGGTCAAGGATTTCGTAGGCCTCTTCGGTCTCAGCATCCACCATACGACCGGCAGTCCGGACGTTGTGGGCATACTCTTTGTCAATCAGCTTGTTGATGATGAACGGCTTGAAGAGTTCCAGCGCCATTTTCTTCGGCAATCCGCACTGGTGTAGCTTGAGCTTCGGTCCAACGACAATAACAGAACGACCGGAGTAGTCAACACGCTTCCCGAGCAGGTTCTGACGGAACCGTCCTTGCTTGCCCTTCAAGGCATCGGCGAGTGAACGCAGCGCCCGACGCTGACCAGTGGAAGCTGCAGTCGAAGCCTGACCCCGACGAGCCGAGTTATCAAAGAGGGCGTCCACCGCTTCCTGAAGCATACGTTTTTCGTTGCGAGTGATGACTTCCGGAGCTCCAATTGACATCAGCTTCTTGAGACGATTGTTCCGGTTGATGATGCGGCGATAGAGATCATTCAAAT
Organism: Candidatus Moraniibacteriota bacterium; assembly: GCA_030690925.1. GTDB lineage: Bacteria > Patescibacteriota > Minisyncoccia > Moranbacterales > UBA1568 > UBA1568. The sequence continues at coordinate 10,627 of JAUYFO010000013.1, read as the reverse complement.
CAGAGGTAGCAAATCGTCCCCCATCGAGTGCCACCATCGGGCGCAAATCTGGTGGAATGACCGGAATCATGGTCGGTAGCATCCACTCGAAACGAAGTTTGGCCTTCTCGAATCCCTGGTACACTTTGAGACGCTGGAGTAACTTCTTCTGATCCACGCTCTCGTCGGCACTCAGTTCTTCCTTGAGCCTCTTGAGCTGGGTTGGGATATCGATTTTCTCCAAGATCTTGCGAATAGCCTCAGCGCCGATGCCGGCGGTAAAGATCTGACCGAAGCGACTGGACAGGTTGAAGTAATCTACTTCCGAAAGGATCTGGTAGGGACGAACGTTCTTAATATCATCCTTGGTATCACGATACTGGGCCTTCAGTTCTTCCAGAGTCTCTTCGAAGGCCTTAGTGTCTTTGGCAGCTGCCTTCATTTCTTTCTGTTTGCTCTTGTATTCTTTTTCCAGCTGATCAAATGACTGTTCCTTCAGTTTCTCATCCACGCTCATGATAATGTATGACGAGAAATAGATGACGCGCTCCAGATCCTGCGGCGAGATACCGAGCACCAGACCAATCTTGGAAGGCACGCCGCGAAGGAACCAGATATGGGACACCGGAGTAGCTAGTTTGATATAACCCATCCGTTCCCGCCGCACGATAGAACGAGTCACCTCGACGCCGCACTTGTCACAAACAATCCCGTTGTAACGGATACGCTTGTACTTACCGCAGTAGCACTCCCAGTCCTTGGAAGGACCGAAAATTTTCTCACAGAACAAACCGTCTGGTTCGTAGCGCTGAGTGCGGTAGTTGATCGTCTCCGGTTTGGTCACCTCACCATTGGACCAATCCAGAATCTGATCCGGGCTAGCGAGGGTCAGTCTCACGCTGTCGAAATCGCTTACTTTTGTGATGTTTTCCATAGAATTGTAATTGATGAGATGAAGGGGTTAGAGAGTAGTATCTTCTTCTGTCTTAGCCCCTTTCAATTCGACATTGAGACACAGACCCTTCAGTTCGTTCACCAGCACGTGGAACGAGGCCGGCAGGTTCGGGCTCTTGATTGGTTCTCCTTTGATAATCGACTCATAGGCCTTGGAACGACCTAGCACATCATCGGATTTGATAGTCAACATTTCTTGCAAAGTATACGCGGCGCCATAACCTTCCAGTGCCCACACTTCCATTTCACCGAAACGCTGGCCACCGAATTGGGCCTTACCACCAAGCGGCTGCTGGGTAATGAGCGAGTAGGGTCCGATAGATCGCATGTGCAGTTTGTCTTCGATCAAGTGGTTCAGTTTCATGATGTACATGACACCCACCGTAGATTCATTGTCATACGGCTGGCCACTCTTGCCATCTACCAAGCGGATCTTGCCATTTTCTGGAAGACCAGCCTTTTTCAGTTCAGCTCTGATATCCCCTTCCGACACCCCGTCGAGCGCCACAGAAGCCACAGTGTAGCCCTGCTTCATAGCCGCCCACCCTAAGTGCGTCTCGAGAATCTGACCAATGTTCATGCGTGAGGCAATACCGAGTGGGTTCAAGATGACATCCACTGGTGTGCCATCAGGCAGATACGGCATGTCTTCTACTGCTGCCACCATCGAGATGACACCCTTGTTTCCGTGCCGTCCGGCCAGTTTGTCACCAACGGAAATCTTACGCATCTGAGCTACCGACACCTGAATCTGTTCAAACACCCCCATTGGGAGCTTGTCACCGCGTTCTCGCGAGAAGACTTTCACGTCCACCACCTTGCCATGTTCACCATGAGGCAGATAGAGTGAGGAATCTTTCACGTCACGAGATTTTTCACCGAAAATCACGCGGAGCAAACGCTCTTCAGCCGTCAGATCACCTTCCCCTTTGGGAGTAATCTTGCCCACCATGATATCACCCGAAGACACTTCGGCACCGACGCGGACGATACCCCCTTCATCGAGGTTCTTCAAACGGTCTTCGCCGATGTTGGGAATATCGCGTGTCACTACTTCCGGTCCAAGCTTGGTATCACGGACATCAATCGAGAAATCTTCAATATGGATAGAACTCCAACGATCTTGCTGGACGATCCGCTCGGAAACCACGATAGCGTCTTCGTAGCTGTAGCCCTCCCAAGAAAGAAAAGCTACCACCATGTTTTGCCCAAGCGCCAATTCACCATGATCGGTTGAGGCACCGTCGGCCAACAGATCTCCCTGTTTGACCATCTGGCCCTTGCTCACCCGTGGCACCTGGTTCATCGAGGTAAAGGCGTTACTCTTTTCAAAGCTTTGGAGCAGATATTCGGTATCAATGTGGTCCTTCTTGGCCCCCGCTGGAGCATCGGAACGGACGATGATATGATTGGCGTCCACCGCAATCACTTCGCCCGCATGGAGCGATAGCACCACCTGACCGGAGTCACGAGCGGCTTTGTCCTCGATACCGGTCCCCACGATCGGGGCCTGTGGAATGACACAAGAAACCGCCTGACGCTGCATGTTCGAACCCATCAGCGCCCGGTTGGCATCATCGTGTTCCAAAAACGGGATAAGGGCGGTTGCGATAGAAATACACTGCTTGACTGAGACGTCGACATAGTCGAGGGCTTCGGCTTCGATGGTCTCCGGATGACCTTTCACCCGAGCCCCGATCATCTGTTCGACAATATTGCGATGTTCATCAATATTGATACGGGCATGAGCGATAATCTTACGATCCTCGACAATAGCATTCAAGTATTCAATATCGAGGGTCATAAACGGCTTGACCTTCACGGTCTCACCCTTCTTCTTAGCCGCCACCTTGGTAGCCTGCTCTTCGGTCAGCTTCTCGCCCTTCTTGGCGACCCCAGCCACATCTTCATTCAAAATACGATGCACCAGTTCTTCAGCCTTGGCCGGGACTTCTTTCTTCACAATCAAATAAGGAGTTTCAAGAAATCCATACTCATTGACTCGGGCGTAGCTAGCGAGGTGACCAACGAGGCCGATATTCGGACCTTCGGGAGTTTCAATCGGACAGATACGGCCATAGTGGGAATGGTGCACATCACGGACTTCGAAGCCAGCTCGCTCCCGAGTCAGTCCTCCAGGACCCATGGCCGACAAACGACGCTTGTGTTCCAGCTCAGCCAACGGGTTGACCTGGTCCATAAACTGCGACAACTGAGAGCTCGAGAAAAATTCCTTGACCGAAGCCGCTACCGGACGCGGATTGATCAGTTGTCCCGGGACCACCGTATCAGGATCGCAGGTACTCATGCGGTCCTTGATGTTACGCACCATACGATACATCCCGACACGCAATTTGTTCTGAATCAGTTCCCCGACGGCGCGTACCCGACGATTGCCGAGGTGGTCGATATCATCAGCCCGTCCTTCTGGATCATTGTTAAGACGAATCACTTCTTTGACAATCAATACCAGGTCATCGGTATTGAGTATGCGATTCTTTTCCGTGTTCTCTCGTTCAATGCTGAGGCGCTGGTTTAAACGATAGCGTCCCACCGAACCAAAGTCATAGCGCTCAAAGTTGAAAAACATAGCGTCAATCATCTGCTTGGCATTCTCTTCCGTCGCCAAATCTCCTGGACGCAGACGCTTGTATACTTCTCGGTACGCTTCGCCTTGATTGTGAGAAGGGTCTTTCAGTAAGGTATTTTCGATAAACTTCACTTCGCCAGTATCACTATCAGCAAACTCGGCCCGCAGACGCTTTTCATCAAAACCAAAAGCCTTGAACAATGCCGTAATCGGCAACTTGCGCTTACGGTCGATCTTCACCGAGATGACGCCATCAAGGTCGGTTTCGATTTCGAGCCAAGCCCCACGGTTCGGGATAATTTTGCCACCAAAGATCTTCTTTCCCTTCTGGTAGTCCATGGTAAAAAAGACACCGGGAGAGCGAATCAGTTGGGACACCACCACACGTTCCACCCCGTTGATGATAAACGTCCCGCGTTCGGTCATGACCGGGAAGTCCCCCAGATAAATTTCTTGTTCTTTCACTTCGCCCGTCTTTTTCATGAGCAAAGTGGCCTTGGCCCGCAGCGGTGCTTCGTAAGAAATGTTCTTATTCTTAGCAATCAAGGCTGGATACTTGGGTTCATCCAAGTAATAGTCGGTGATGGTCAGTTCCAGGTCCTTGCTAGTGAAGTCGGTGATGGGATTGATCTCCGAAAAAAGCTCTTTCAGTCCCTTGTCCCAGAACCACTGGTACGAGTCCTTCTGGACCTCGATCAGGTCTGGCAGGGACACAGTGATACGATTATTGAAAAACCGACGCTTCGAGAGAGAAGACTCTTTGCTAAAGGTATCCTTCACTCGCAATGCTTTCTCTGCTTTGGACATAAAAAGACACTCATGTGTACTCTCCTTGCTTCAACGGGGGATGAAACAAGTAGGACCAATGAGATTATCGGATAAACTCTTTAATTATGGATGGGAGGTGGATCCGCTCCATTTGGTTGGAAAATGTTAGCTTTTTGCTTTCAAGCAGCCATCCCAACTCGGTCTCGCCATAGACCTTTCACCCAAAGGCGATTTCGAGACTAGAAAAGTCTGTCACTTTACCCCTCGAGGTACTCAGGGGAACTCTGAGCCTGTCGAAGAGTCAATAGAAGTACGATTGAGTGTAACAACCTTTGTTTTTCTTGTCAAATAGAAACCAAAAAATGGCTCTAAAGGGGGCCTTAGTTTAAAAATTCATTCCTTCCCAGAGTGCCAAACCAGCATCATTGGTGGAATTACCGGCAGTTACTTATCTTTCTTTCTGCTTCAGGGCTACACCAAAAGCATACACCTTTTTCACCGTTTCCGCAATCCGCGAAGAAGTGTAGGTATCAGGCAGCTCACTCTCTATCTGGAATTCTCCCACATCCTCCGGCTTCAGATCATGCTTTTTGAGCAGTGCCGCCAAAGCCGCAAACAGCCGCTGCCCCATATCCCGCGCCTCAGGCCAGCTTTGATCATCAATAACTTGATCATCCTGTAGCAAAGACAATCTCGATGATTCTTTTTGTAACTGAAGTTTGAATAGGTAGCTCATAAGTATGAAATAAAAAAACCCGTGTCAGTCATACTGTACCACGGGATTGTAGGAGAGCAAGCAGTTACACCTTCTGATTTCAACCTCTTCCAGTCAAAGTTCCAAGGGTCAGTTTTGCGGCCAGGAGGGGCAGAAGTAAAAGAAGGCACTGAAGCCTGTAATCAGCTCAGACTGAAACGTATCAGGGTTTCCTTGATAGTATCATCGTCTGTTTCATACCCTGGCATAAACTCCACGGCCTCGTCGTAATTGATATCGTCGAAATACGCCAGTTGGGTACGAAAAATTTTTTCATTGAACACTGATCCAAATATTTCCTTGGCCGCCGCCGAAACTTCCTGAAAAGAATGGCGGTCTTTCAGGATAAAATACAGGTCGACGTAGTCCTTCCACTTGGCTCGTTTACCAATGGCAAACGCCTTCATCGCAGCGAGCGTCAACAAATCTGGCACCGGAATGCGTCGCTCGAAAGAATCCGCATACTCAATACGAAAGGGATAGCAAAAAAAAGTCACCTTCACTCCGCTTGTCATAAAGGTCAATTCCCCGGCGCGGTTGACTAACATCCTCTCGATGCTGAGCACTTTCCTGATATTTCTTTCCAGTGAGATATTGGCGAACTCCTCTTTCGAAAACAAATCGAAATCAATGGAACGGCGATGCCCGAGATGGAGTGCTACGGCTGTCCCGCCGACCAACCCAAACTCTTTCCCAAACCGTTCCAAAAGCGGAAACAACGACACCTGCTCTTGAGAAAGAATTTCTTTATGCATACTTGTCGAAATAGAGTCCGAAATAGTTTTTCACTTCTGGAAAATAATTCTGTCTACCTACTTTGGATGGTTGTGATCGAGTACGAAAAATCTCTGCCACTGCCTTGATGCCCAATATTCCTATCAACGCCTGAACATCATCCCAATCGCCATAATTGAGAGTGGCTTCGACAATGGTTTCCGCACTCAAAACATCATAGTCGCTGACGTACCACAATAAATACTTCCTCTGCTTGATGAAGTCGTTGAGATGAGTATTGTCACTCATATTTCTCTATACGTATGTCGATTGCTTCCCTTATTCTAGCACAAAATCACTCCTTTGGCAAGGTTGCTGCTCCCAGAAACAGCCTACTCCTTCAACTTCTTCCAATCGAAATTCCAGGGATCGGTTTTGCGGCCAGGGGCGATATCACCATGGCCGACGACACTCTTAATCGGATACTGCTTTTTCAGATTGGTAACTAGGCTGTTGACTGCCTCGTACTCTGCTTTCGTAAACTGACCATCCTCTGTATTCATTATTTCAATCCCGATAGAAAAGTCATTGACATCTTTACGGCCGTCCGGCATCTTGCTGGCTCCGGCGTGATAGGCAATATTCTGATCAGCCACCAGACGGTAAATTGTGCCACTACGATCAATCAGATAATGGGCACTCACCCCGTAGCTTTCATAAATCTTCACGATAGCTGCAACCGAGTAGGCATCACCCTCAGGATTGTACGAAGAATGGAGCACGATGGTATCAATCGTCCGGGCTTTGGTCGGCACAGAAAATCCTGTCGCCATCAGACGATCCGTTATTGGAAGCGTGGTCTCTGTTTTTGCCACTGGAGCGGGAACTGATACCGCTTCCTCGAGTGCTCCCCCCTCGATCATCGTCTCCCTGGCCTGTTCCTCCGCCGTAGTCTTGATAGTATTGGCCTGATCTTTCAGGTTGTTATAGAGCGACACCCCCTCTACCACTGGCACCGAAGCAGTGTTACTGATCGTCATGGATGTCCTGGGCATAGCAAAAAAGTAGTACCCTGCTCCGAGTGCCATCAATACCATGGTTGCCAAAAGTCCGAGTAGTCCCATAAGCTTATCGGTAGTATAGCAAATGCAGGGCCGGTACCAAAAGAAAAGCCCCGAAACTTTCGGGGCTTGGTATCTTTGATAAACAAATGCTCTATTTCTTCCCCTTTGGTTTGGAGGTCAAGAACTTCGTCAAAGCAGCTCCCAAAGCGGCCCCAACAGCAGCGGTAATAAGAGCGGCTTTCTCTGGATTCTTCTTGGCATAGCTCTCCACCTTGGCGTAGGCTCCTTCAAGCGCCTTCTTCGCCTTGGCAAGTTCTTTTTCAGCCATCATCTGGACCTTGTCCATCTCCATCCTTACTACCTTCCTCACTTCTTTCACGACCACCTTTCCATTCTTCACGGCCTCTTTCCCCTTTTTCGTCAGCATAGTCATACTGTTATATTATTGACCGTCATTACAAACGGTAAATTAATTATCTTCCCGCGTCGACGCATACAATACCAAAGCTACCACAAAAATAACCATTCCGACAACCACTTCCCCGAGGCCTGGCCGCTGTAATGCCATACTCAAGAGACGTGCTCCACCTACCAGGAGAAAAATGATGCCGAGTAACGCCAGAAACAGAGCGAAAACACTCCGTGCCACCTTGCGAATGATATCGGAGGTTGTTTTTTTGGCGCTGGCTATCACTCCTTCGATGATAGATTCGACACTGCCAAACACTCCTTCCAAAAGCATTGTTATCAAACGCATCGCCGCTCCACTCTTTTTCGTACTCATATCTTTAGCATCAATATGCTACTATACTAGCATATCAGAGCCCAGAAACCAAGATTTCTACCTCCTTGCGATATGAATACATCTGGCATTTTCAGATACGTCCATCCCCTGATACTTATACTTTTTTTCGGTATCGCTCTTTTCACCACCTCTGCACACATCCACGCCACTACTAGTAGTATAATTTTGAGCGAAATTCAAATTACTGGTGGCAGCGGCCACACCAACGATGAATTTGTCGAACTCTACAATGCAGGAAAGAGTGATCAAATACTCACCCACTGGGAACTACGGAGAAAGACTCAAGGCGATAATACTTCTCCTCGCGGTACACTTTTTCATACATTTGAAGGCAATCTAACACTCCCCGCTGGCAAATATTTCCTGTGGACAAATAAGGATGGTGTCGCTGACTTTACCAATCTCTTTGATGTTCAAAGCAAAAACAAAACATCTCCCAACCTGAGCGATGACAACAGCCTTGGACTCTATGATGATACTGATGTTCTCATTGATTCCATCACATGGGGGTCGGGACACAAGAGCCCCTTTTCACCAAGTACACTCTATTCAGGTAACCCTTCCGGAAACAAAAGTCTCATCCGTAACATCGACACCCTCATTGTATCTCTCTCTGAGACACCATCTCCTACCAATAGCCGTGGTGAAACCTACTCTCCGACACCAGAACCGATGCCTCTGCCTACTCCGGTACCTGCGCCAACCACTCCTGTTAAAAATGTCCACCTCAATGAAATTTTTGCTAATCCTCTCGGTGATGAAAATGCCGGGGAATTTATCGAGCTCTATAATGAAGATACCGCCCCTGCCGATATCAGCGGCTTCATAATCTATGATGCTTCCAAAACCGGCGACTATACTTTTTCCCCAGGCACGACGATTCCAGGTCAAGGCTATTTCGTCCTCTTGCGCAGTATCTCCAAACTCGCTCTCAACAATTCCAATGAAACGTTGTCGCTCTATGATACGGCCAACTCTCTGATTGACTCCATGACCTATCAAAAAACCAAAGAAAACATCTCGCTCAACTACAGTATAAGCGGCTGGCGCGGTGGTACTCCTACTCCTGGAACAGCCAACATCTTGAACTCCCTCCCAGAGACCAAGAAAAAAGTTCCCACAAAAGGTTACCGTGGAGTAGCAATAGCGATGAGCGCTCGTGGCCAGGATGCTGACGGTGATAGTCTCAAATACACCTGGGACTTCGGCGACGGCCACAAAAGCTATAAAAAGGAAACTTCTCATAAGTACGAAGACAATGGCACCTACCAAGTGATACTGACTACCAGTGATGGTAGCGACGACGTCGTGGAAACCTTTATCATCAAGATTGAATCATTTCCCGAAAAAGAAGTCCGCATCACCTCGTTCGTCCCCAACCCCGAAGGCAAGGACACCGAAGGTGAGTATCTGATCGTGGAAAACCGCGAGAAAAAACCGATTAACCTGAAAGGATTCAGTATTGCCACCGGCTGGAAAAAACTGATTAACCATCCTGTCCGCTCAGACTTCACCATTGCCGGAAAATCGCAGGCCAAATTGACCAGAGACTTCTCGCTTTTCACCCTGCCCAATGAAAAAGGTAAAATCGAACTGCGTGGACCCGACGGCAAGACGCTCCAGAAAATCAAGTACAACGTGGTGGGCGGAATCAAAGATGATGCCGTCTACAAAAAAGAAAAGGGCAAGCGCTGGGAATGGCAAGAGACAGCTCCGGACAATCAGGATGAGGACTTACAAACAGCACCAGAAAGCGAAACTGCTGATACAGAGCCAGTACTCCTAGCTCCAGAGTCTACACCGGACGATCCAATAGAAGATATTCCAGACACTCCAACAGAACCGAAAAAACTTTCCCTGTTGCCGCTCCTCAACTATGGCACCAGTGTCACTGTGCCAGAAAGTATCGTCCTCACTTTTGATGATCCTGACCTATCTACCGCAGTCACAGAGAGAGAGCACTACGCCATCACCTTCACCAAAGCCGTCCTCTCCGATCTCAATGCCACGCTCAACCGGATACAGAATAAAGAATAAAAAAACGGAACCTTTCAGTCTAGCCTATTTTCATACTGTGCGATTTTCTGCTCCAGCATTTTCTTGGCTTCAGGATTGGTCATCTTAGCCAGTGCCTCCCTGGCCTGTTGTATATACCAAGCCCGGGTATCTATCTTTTCCGCTGGTTTACCCTCCTCTGCTGGAATCTCTATTGGGCGGAGACTCTTCAGCTGTCTGAGATGGAAAAAAACCACTTCCATTTCTGTTGTTGGCAACACTTCCATACTTTCTTTCATAGATTTATTTTTATTCTACGACCAATTTGAAAAATCCGAATGGAACCCTATGCTGCCACAGCACCACCATCCGACGAAGGTTGGGGAGTTGGAGAAACAACAGTGGTAGAGAGTGCCAGACGCACAGACAATTCACGATAGGCATAGACATAGGCCATGGCTGACAGAGGGAGAGTGACCAAAAGACCGATCCCTAAAGCCAACACTCCGAGAATATTGATACCGATGATAGCCAATAGAAAAACGAACAGATGCCAGCGCACCCCCTCCGTCAGCTCGCCGCTTTTCTTCAAAGCATCGAGAAGACCGAGATCCTTATCAACAATCAGGTAAGAAAAGAATTGGTATTTTACGGCGAAATAAATGCCCGGGACGATGAAGAGTACAAGGCCGACCACGACCATCAGACTATACAGAATAGTCGCCCCCAGGTAACGGAAGAACAGGTGGTACTTGGAAAAAAGCGTGCTCAATTTCCCCTCCACCCCGCTCTGTGCCAAATCAAGAGAGAGCCGCAACAAACCGATTTCCATGGTCACCGTAACGAAAAGCGAAGCCAGATTGATTATGAGCGACAGTGCCACCACGTCTTCAGTCGCCTTACCCAGAGAATCAAAGGCTACGGCAGCAAGAATGAGACTCCCTAGCACCGCCCACAAAAAGAGAGCATGGGCCTTGAACTGCTCCCAACCAAAACGCATAGCT
>JAUYFO010000011.1 GCA_030690925.1 Candidatus Moraniibacteriota bacterium | reverse complement strand
TTCTGGTACGAGCCAACTACAAAAAATACCTCCTCGATGGCACCATTAACCTGCCACTCGAATGGCACACCGAGCACCACTCTGGTGACACCATCGATAAGATCGAAAAAGGGACGAAAGCACTCTATAGCTTTTCTGGTAAAGGTTTCCAGTTCATTCAGACAACGGTCAGTTTCATCGGCTCTATCATCGCCCTCTCTATCTTCAACTTCAACACCATCTTCATCGTGATCCTCGTAGTGATTATCGCTATCCGGATCATCATCGAGTTTGATAAAACACTGGTCAAACAATACCGGAAATTGAATGCGGCCGAAAACAAGGTCTCAGCCAAGGTCTACGATGTAATAAGCAACATCTCGACTGTGGTCATCTTGCGCATTGAGCGACTGCTCTCCAGGGATCTCTGGAAAAATATCATGAAACCGTTCCCGCTTTATGCCGACAACACCAAACTCAATGAGTGGAAGTGGTTCACCGCCAGTTTAGTGAGCGGCACTATGATCTCTTTTGTCCTGGGGTTCTATGGGTACACCGCCTTTCAGCACGGCGAGGCCATCCTGGTTGGTACTCTCTACGCTCTCTACAGCTACACGGGGCGCATCAACGACATCTTCTACAACTTCGCCTATCTCTACAGCGACACGGTGCGTTGGCGCACATCCATCCAGAACGCCGAAGAGATATCGGATTACTTTCGACCAATAACAGAAGAGGGAGAAGCCGTCCACGAATGGCAGATTTGCGATATCCGTTCTCTAACCTTTTCCTACCATAGCGAAGAGGGAGCGGACCTGCACCTCGACAATATCGCTCTGTCGCTACGGCGGGGAGAAAAAATTGCCGTCATTGGAGAAAGCGGCAGCGGCAAAACCACCTTCCTCAAGATTCTTCGTGGACTCTACACCCCAAGCACAGTATCAGTTAGCCTCGATGGGGAGAAATTGCCCGACGGTTTCCTGTCCATGAAAAACGATATCGCCCTAATCCCGCAGGAACCAGAAATATTTGCCACCACTATCCGGGAAAACATCACCATGGGGGTAGATCGAACCGAAGCAGAACTGAAGAAGTATATCGATCTAGCTCGTTTCACCGCAGTCGTAGAGCGCTTGCCTCACGGCCTGGAATCATCCGTAGTGGAACGTGGGGTCAACTTAAGCGGTGGCGAAAAACAACGCTTGGCCCTGGTGCGTGGACTGATGGCCTCGGAAGAGAAATCGGTCATCCTGCTCGATGAATCCACCAGCAGTGTGGACGCCCAAAACGAAATCGCCATTTACGAAAGTATTTTCTCGACGTATAAAGATAAAACGATTATCGCTTCCATCCACAAACTACACCTCTTGCGGATGTTCGACACTATCTACATCTTTGACCGCGGCGTCATCAGTGCTTCCGGAAACTTCAACCAACTGTTACAGACATCGCCACTCTTTGCTACAATGTGGCGCAAGTACACCGAAACCCATGAAGAATGGCGCACCCTGCCTTTCTAGAGACTGAGCTCGTCATCCACTTCGATCTTGTTTTTCTTAACCGAGAGACTGACACTTTCCTTGTCGAGCATCTTGGTTTCCTCAACCGATTGTTTCACTGGGGAGGGGAGGACGGCCAAAATGGTGCGCAGTGCTATCCCATCCACTTTCAGTATGGCTTCCCATTTATCGAGTGGCTCCAGTATGGCTCGCAACTTTTCCTCGTCATATTTGTACGTCTTGCGCAGTGACTTACCGATGATACCCTGTTCATCAAAGACTCGGTCTACCCCTTCTTGTTCCATATACTGAAGGATAAGCGCCTGAAGCTTGCCCAGGTGCTGTTTTTCTTGGCTCATTTTTCCTTTCAGATCCAGGTATTCACCAATAGCCACCTTCACTTCTTCGGTCTCGAGTTTGCGGGTCTCGGCAAACTTATGCTTCCACAAAGGACAGATTTTCTGATAGCCACACCAATCACACAGTGGCGAGAGAATGGGCTCAAATTTCTCTTCTTCGATGGCCTTGATGACGTCGAGAAACGTCTGATCGACTCGTTCTAATTGTTCCTTGGTACGAACCGAGGAGAGCTTCACGCCATGCTTCAGGTAATAGAGGCTGACGGTAATTTTATTGAGGTGCTCCGTCTCTTTGGGATAGCGGACCAAGAAGGCTTTCAAGTAAATAGAGAGCTGGAGGTCATTATCTACTTTGTCCTGCGATGGCATCTTGCGGGTCGTTTTGTAGTCAATAATCTCATAACCATCCGCCGTACGGTCGATGCGGTCGATAATCCCCGAGACAATGTGTTTGCCGTGTTCCTCGTCCCCGATCTCGATGGCAAAGCGACTTTCTAAATCAACGATGGTGTAGTCGTTTGGTTTGGTGCGAGCCAGATAGTTCTGGAGGATGGTCACTCCCTGAGAAAAGGCAGCACGTTCCTCCATCTCATCTTCATAGACTTCACTGTTCCAACCCTTAGCGAAATAGTCGAGAGCCTGTTCGATAGTAGGGGACAAGAGAGCCGGGGTGTGAATATATTTCATCACCGCATGAACCAGTGTCCCAAAAACTGCCTCCTTACTCTTCGGCTCGGGGATTCGATCGACGTGCTGAAACTTATATTTGAGCGGGCACGTCTGGTACGTCCCGACACTGGAATAGGAGATACGCATATTCGGTATTGTACCAAACAATCAATCTCTTGGTGTATTGACAAAAAGTCTATTCTGTGCTATACTAGAAAGGTTACTTAAAAAAACCAGCACGGTATGCGGATCTCCCGCGTACCGCCCACCCACTCACCAAAAAAGGGGAAAAGATGAATTCAAGCGAAGAAACACTGAGGATGACGGCACTCCTAGAAAAACTAGCCGTGGTCACGGCGCAAAAGGACTCCGTCGAGAGAGACCTGAAGATGGTAAAGGATGCCTTCGACAGGTTTGCCGAAAAGGCACTCCGAGCTACCCAACACGTCGGGAAACTCGAGCAGCGAGTCAGGGAGCTGGAAAAACTTTCAGAGCACGATCCGCTCACCGGACTCCTCAACCGGCGCGGTTTCAACAGGAGTTTCAACGGCGAGGTCGGCCCGCTCCTTCGTGGCATCCATGGTGGTGGGGAAGTGGTAGAAATCACTGCCCTGGTCGTTGATTTGGATGACTTCGATCTGATAAACAACGATTGTGGTCATCCGGCCGGAGACTGGGTGTTGAAAAAAGTTGCCGAATTGATGGCCCTCCATATTGGGCACCGGCCTGGAGACCTTCTTGTCCGACTAGGAGGGGATGAGTTCTGCGCAGTGCTGGCGCAGGCATCAGCCGCAAGTGCTGACACCCAGGCTGAGAAGTTCCTCATTGCTCTCCACGCTCTCCGCGAGGACGACCCTAAGTTTTTTCAGGAGAACAGGGTAATCGTCACCGCGAGTATCGGCATCGCCACGGTGACCCTGTCGGCAGGAATGACTGTCGACGAGGTACTGACAGAGCTCTACCACAACGCCGATCAGGCGCTGCGTGCGGCTAAGCAACTAGGCAAGAATGCCTCAGTACGGCACGATGCCATGGGCACTGTGCCGGCACCACTCGGCGACGAGTAGTGCAACCACAACCGGAAGCTCTACGCACGTCGTAGGCCTCCGGTTTTTTCTTTTTTATATCAGAATCATTCATTGGCAGGACATATCTACTACACGTCCTCTAATGTAACTTAGAGGACGTTGTGTGGGTAAGGAGACCGGAAACAGGCCTGAAGATAAATGTTTCCGGATTCTTTCTTTTTTCTACAAAAATGGATGCGTATAATCGTTTGTGAGACGTTTGAAAATAATTGGCATACATCTGCCCCTCCTTCCCCTGATCATTCTCATCTCCCGTTTCTTTTTTCTTTTATTTACTGATGAAAGAAAAAAGTGATGTCGGATGTATCAGTACCAGATATAAAACACTCCCCTCTTTTTGGAGAAAAGCGCCAGGGGAGTCTCGTACCAAAAACCGGGCGCGATCATCTCTTCTTGAGAAATGCTGCAATCTTTTTCCACAAGAATTGGTGCGTCGTTCTTATATGATGACCACCAGTTGGTTTGAGATAGTACGTAGCGCCAATTTTTTCAGCAAACGGAATGACAGGATCACACGGGACAATGGTATCATCTTTGGCATGAATGATGAATACTTTCTTGCCATCAATCTTTTTCGCATGCGCAACAGGATTATAGAAATCCGTCTGCATCAGTTTTTGCCAATCAGATTTTTGTTTCGTTCGATACACTCCGCCATATCCCAGACAAGAAAATCGTACAAATTTATCAAAGGGTTCGTCCTCCCCCTCTGCACTCCAATCAATAATGGGGGAGGTGGCAATAACTTTTTTCACGATCGAAAGATGAGTGCTGAGCAGTACTGCTGGACCACCAAACGATCCTCCAAAAAGATGTACCACCCCAACCTTAATAGGGAACTTTTCTCCCGCGATGTCTACCACGCTCTTTCTTTTTTGGAGCTCGACGACCACATCATAAATATCTTGGGCTGGCGATTTTTGGAGAAACCAACCGTCACTTTCCCAGGTGCCACGATAGCGTGGAAAAATAGCGACGTATCCCTTGCGAGCCAGAAACTGCAGCATTTCTTTTTTTGGTGAAGACGTGGGGGCGCCGATAGCCAGAATTGCCACTTTGCCAATTTGTTTTTCTGGAAAAAACACTTCAGCCACGATATCCTTGGCAAACCGAGTGCGAACAGAAATAAGAGCCTTTTTCATAAGGGTACTTTAGGGCAGGTACACCATAGGATTCACTGCGGCACCAATAGGGATCTTGAGTCCTTTGACTGTGTTTGATGCTACTACCTCGTATGACTTGGCAGAGTAGATAGTGAAGTGCACATGGGTACCGGTCGAGTAGCCAGTACTCCCCATCTTACCAATCTGCTCTCCCCTTTCGACTTTCTCACCGACACTGACCCCGGCAGAGCTTAGGTGACCGTAGAGTGTCACGATACCGTTACCATGATCGATGGCAATCCACCGGCCATAGGCATACTTACCAAGATTCCCTGTACCGATCACCTTGCCGTCAGCGGCTGCCAGGATAGCGCTCCCATAGGCACCACCGTAATCTATTCCATTATGCTTTCCGGAAGCATAAGCTTTCTTGGAAAAGCTGGTCTTACCATAACCCTGAGTAACGCTCACCTTTTTTACTGGATAATCCAGCAATCCTCGCTTCCCACTCGGTAAGCCTTCGGTTGACTTTCCGGACTCCAAATTTTCAATTTCGTTTTCGATATCTTCTCGTTGTTTCTGGAGATCATCTACCAGGCTGGAGTACTTAGTGGCCTCAGCCCGGGTCTTCGCTAAGAGCGCTGCCTTACTTTTCTTGGCTATCTCGAGATTCTTGTTGCGTTCATCGAGATACTGATACAAGGCGTCTACTTCTGTCTTCTTGTTACTGAGACTCTGTTGCTCCTGAGCCAGGCCATCACGCAGTGTCTTGACCGAATCGAGCAGATCACTGGTTTTTCCGCTGACATCGACAGCCCAGTTCTCGGACTGGAAATACAGGAGACTCTCCGCTCCGGTCAAAAACATCGGCGCATTATCGCTGGAGTAATCAGCATAGTATACGCGCATCAATTCGGAAAGGATCTTTTTCTGACGATTAATCAAAATACTTTTCTCGGCGACCCGCACAGAAAGCGTCTGGACCTGTTCTTCCAGGTCACGGATTTTTTTTGTCGTGGTATCAATTTCCAGCTCAAGTTTATCGGTCTGGGCCTGCAGTCCTTCGATCTGTTCACCGAGCGTTGCTCCCTGACGTTGCTTGAGATCAATAATCTGTTTATAAGCCTTGATTTTGGCATTGATAGCATCCAGAGTGTCCTTCAGATCATCAGCCTTCTCTTTGTTGGCTTTTTCCAGGTCAGTAATACTGGTAGCAGCGCCCTGGACTACCGCAACAACAAAACTAGGGGCGACAATCATCGCCAGCAAGAGAGAGAGTATCAGCTGTTTGTTTGGTAATAGCATAGCTCAGTGGGACAACTTTGAATAGAAAAATCTTCGTACCGACAGACCCCTTGAGATTTTCAAAGTTGTCCCACCGGGCAGGGTAATTTTCATTATACCATGGGCACCCCTGTGCTTAAGCAAGCTTTTCTATGGCATTTTTGATTCGCAAGAGGGCCTCTTCTTTCCCAAGTACCCATACTGCTTGGGCCGGCGAGGGTGAACGTTCGGCACCAGTCAGAGCCACCCGCAATGGCGACAAAAAGTCCCCTTTTTTGTCACCAGCCGCTTCCAACAATTTCGTTTCTAATAATTCTGCATCATCCCAAATGGTCTCATCTAGCCCACTGAGCAGTTTTTCAGCTTGCACTAGGGCTGTCTTGGTCATCGTCGCATCATTGTCTTTCCAGTGAAGCAGCGAGGCGTCATAACTCAGTGTGGAAGCGAAGAAAAAAGGATTATGGATACCAATATCCGAGAGACGCACCAAGCGGTCTTGTTCCACTGCTAGAATCTTTTTGAGAAAAGCCTCGCTTTTCTTGATTGCTGGGACTGTTGAAAAAAATTCACTTTCGAGTAAATCAAAAGCAATAGCCTTTTCATAGAGTTCATCAATAGAAAGCTTTTTCAAGTACTGAGCATTCATCCAATCCAGTTTCTTCAAGTCAAAAACGGCCCCAGCCTTGTGGATCTGAGCAAAATCAAATGCCTGTACTAATTCAGAAAGCGAGAAAATCTCCTTCGTACTGCCCTTCCCGGGATTCCAGCCAAGGAGGGCAACAAAATTTATCAGGGCTTCGCGGAGATAGCCTGCCTTTTCAAAATATTCAATAGACACATCGCCATCACGCTTGGAAAGTTTCTTCTTGCCATCGCTGCCGAGAATAGTCGGCAAATGACCGATAAAAGGGAGAGGCCATCCCAGAGCTTCGTAAAGAAGGATGTGCTTGGGGAGACTCGGCAGCCATTCCACGGCCCTCAGTACGTGGCTAATCTCCATACGGTGATCATCAACGATATGAGCGAGGTGGTAGGTAGGATAGCCATCAGATTTTAAGATAATAAAATCATCAAGCGTTTCGGCTTGAAAAATAACTTCATCATGAATCAGATCACGTGCTTTAATCGCACTACGATTACCAGGAATAGCGAAGCGAACAACTGCTGCTTCACCTTTTTCTTTTCTCTCTTTTATCTCCAGAGCTGAAAGATTTTTACAAAGGCGATCATACTTAGGCGCCCGTTTTTCTTTACTCTGTTCATCGTGAAGAATTGCCAGTCGCTCAGCAGTACAGAAACAATAGTACGCTTTATTTTCTTGTACTAACCGCAGAGCCGTTTCTTGGTAACTGGCCAGTCCCTCAGATTGAATATACGGGGCAAAGCTTCCGTGATGAACAATACCTGGGTATTTTTCGGAAAGAAGATCATTTACAAAATCTTTTTGAAACTTTGGTCCTTCTTGGGGTGCCATACCAAAATTCTCAAGAAAAGCGATGGTATTTTCTACCGCGCCTGCCACAAAACGTTTCTGGTCTGTGTCTTCAATCCGCAGAATGAAAACCCCATCCTCTTTTTGAGCAAAAAGATAGTTATAGAGAGCGGTACGCAAACCACCAATGTGTTGGAAGCCTGTGGGCGATGGCGCAAATCTGACTCGAACTTTTTCAGACATAGAATCAATAATAATAATTCCCCTTCGACGAAGTTCAGGGAAAGAAATTATGGCTTTATTATAGCTTTTTCTGATCTTTCTGCCAAGCGAGAAAAACCAGTAAGGGAAAAACGATTACGGCATTCCAGATTCTTTTGATCCGCCAAGGCTGAAGTACGAAACGCCACAACCACTCAAGACCGATGATGCGCAAGAAATTCGGGGCACGCTGTTGCCTGCCGGTCAGATGGTCAAAGCTCCCCCCTACTCCCATGACGAGACGAATGTTGCTAGGGT
>JAUYFO010000089.1 GCA_030690925.1 Candidatus Moraniibacteriota bacterium | reverse complement strand
TTTTCCTGATTATCATTGTTTTGGCTGGATTTTTTCTCCGAGCGTATCATTTTTCGCCGTGGCTACACTTTGAGCTTGATCAGGCCAGAGATGCCCGAGTGGTGGATGATGCTTTACGAGGTGGTCCAGAAGAGTTGACTCTGCTTGGCCCCAAGGCTGGTGGGACTTTTTTGCGGCTGGCTCCTGGGTTCTATTATCTTCAGTATCTGAGTGGGCTGGTGTTTGGCGGGACTCCAGTGGGTATAGCTTTTCTCATCATGCTCCTATCAGTAGCCAGCATCCCTGTTTTTTATTTGTTTATCCGTCGTTATTTCTCGGTAACGCTAGCGCTGTCCCTGACGGCTCTGTTTGCGGTATCGGCATTTTTTGTCATGTACGGGCGCTTCGCCTGGAATCCCAATATCTTACCTTTTTTCCTGATTGGGGGGATGTATGCCCTACTTTGCTCAGTTGATACAGAAGAGATGAACAGAGGGCGTTGGTTTCTTTTGGCGGCAGTGTTGCTGACGTTGGCTACTCATGGCCACTTCTTGGCTTTTTTAGCGGTGCCGGCAATAACGGTACTGTTTCTTGTGGTAAAGCGGCCACGTTTCTCGCTGCGTTCTTGGGCGGGCGCCCTTTTGGTGGTGGGGGCACTCTATTTGCCGATGGTGCTCAATGAGGTAGAGACCAAAGGAAGCAATACCAAAGAATTTTTTGCAGCCATCAGTGAAAAATCGACTAAAGAGGATCGTTCCTTGGCAGAAAAGTTTCTGCGTAATACGTCGGAGCATGCCTTGGGGGCACTGCTTATCACCACTGGTTTTGAAGGGGGAACCTTTCCAAAGATTTCCCTCCGTGCCAATCAGCCGCTCTGGACTTGCGCCGAGAAGTGTGATCGGGGCAAGTGGTATGGTGTAGGGGCCCTCCTCTTGCTGACAATGAGCCTACTGCTTCTGCTCTTTTTCTGGTGGCGAGAGAAAGAACAATCTAAGAAAGACTTTCTCCTCCTTTCGGGCCTCTGGTTTGCGGTGACATTTATTCTTTTCTTGCCACTTTCCTACGGGTTTGCACCACGCTTTCTCCTTCTTTCCGGGATGCTCTTTGTGGTGTTTCTTGGATTGTTACTCGTTGGAGTACAAAAGATACTGGGTGGTGGCAAGATAGGGACCGGAGTGGTTATCGGAGTGGTCTTGTTCCTGGTGGCTTTCAATCTTTTTTTTCTTACAGGAAGGTTTAGCGAGCTGGCACGGGCTGGAACAGAAGTGGTGGATAGTCCACCAGACCGTATCTTGAAAGAGCGCATCCGAGTCACGTTGGAGCAACAGAACCATATCGTTGATTTCTTCGAGGGACGCTATCGCGAACAACACTTCCCCATCTACATGTTTAGCGAGCCCCAGCACCGGCGGGCGCTCAAGTATCTCCTGGAACGTCGGGGTATCGAGAATGCTGTTTTGGGTTTCGATGGGGTTTACCAGGAAGGCTTATATTTTTTAGTATTGCGGGCGCAGTCTGATCTCGAAGATGCTCTCAAAAAATATCGGGCAAGTTATATGGTCGGTGAGACCACGCCATTCGGCACCTTGGTAGTGATCGAACTCCTCCCAAAACCAGAGACCATTCTTGCTAAGCGCCAGGATTTTTCCGTGGTCCAGCCAAGCGACTCGACAGCGCCACCACGTTATACCTGGAGGGAATTTTTTGATCGGCACAACCAGTCTGCCAACGACCAGCAAGAAGGTTCTTTGGAGCAAACGGAAGATCAAGAGGCAGATCAAGCGAATCAGCCGGATAATTAACTCTGAGAAAAAATATATGTCCTTGCCATGGAAAACTACCTGGACTATTCTGTGTGTTATCGTCGTTTTGGGGGCTGGGCTACGTTTGTATAATCTCGGGAAAAACTCTTTTGTGGCCGACGAATTTTTGGATATCAATTCAAGCTACGGGTACTTCCAGTCAGGCACGTGGAAAGCGTGGGACTTCAACTATGGCAAGCTGGCGGAGATGAATATCAACGACGCCCGAGATGAACGGGCCTTTATCTACAAAGGTCAGGTAGCGGCACTGTTTTATATCCTTCCTCCCACGGAGGGGAATGCCCGCTTAGTGAGTGTTTTCTGGGGGATTTTTTCCACTGTCCTTATGTTCTGGACGGGGTATTTTTATACCCGCAAAAAAACGATCGGTTTGATAGCCGCCTTTCTTTTTGCTCTCAGTATCTCTGCCATCATTTTTGATCGTCGCTTACGGATGTACGCCATGTTTCTGCCGGTGTTTCTAGCTCTGGCCACCGCACTCTTTGCTGTTTTTGAAAGAGAATACCGCGGTACCGTGCTGTGGTTACGCCAGGCGTGGGAGCGCTTTGGTATCAATCTCTCTTATACCCCGCTTTTGCTAGTACTGGCGGGTATCAATGCGCTGGTGCATGGACTCTCACTAATACTCATCCCTATTTTTGGTGCCTATGTTTTGTGGATGGCAGTAGTGGTTTGGAGAAAGGAAAAGACGTGGAAGAATAAATATGCTGTGGCGGTTGGTCTGGGGATACTAGCAGTCGTCGTGGCGCTCGTATTTTTTCCTAAATTAGTGCGTTTGGGATTAGGGGGCCTCGTTTTTTTCGATAACCACTATTCTTACTTCGGTTACGTTTTGCGTGATTTCGCCCATCCAATTCTTGGTTTGCTGATGATCGGTTGGGGGAGCTATGTGTTGGGGAAAAAGCTCGGTCAGCCGAAGGAGGCTTTGTGGTTGACGCTTGCGACAGTTGTTCCGCTTGCTATGGCTATCTGGTTTTGGCGGCGCAATGCTGGCCCGCAATATATTTTTTTCGCGCAGTCTTTTCTCCTGTTGCTTACAGCGACGGGGGTATATGGAGTCGTGCGCTTGCTCCGGGAGTACGTGCCAGTTACCGGTAAGCAGGGAGCATGGACCGTGCTCATTTTGGCTGGTCTCCTCCTTCCCAACTACAGTTACTTTCTGGAAGAAAACAATACGTATCACGAGACGTCCTCTGGTGGTAATCCCAATTATCGCAAAGTGTTTGAATATTTCAAGAAAAATAAAGTCGATGGCGAAGTACTGATCACTCGCAATTTCCGTAATTACTATTTCTCGGGGGCCAAGGTGCCGGTCTATGATTTCGGAGGCGAACTC